>NZ_CAXTBM010000004.1:0-147780 GCF_964242765.1 uncultured Hymenobacter sp. | reverse complement strand
GGCTTTCCTCTTGTTTAACCACCTGTATGCCACCGCCGCTCAACAAAGGGTTGAGGCACGCTGGCCGTAACCGGCGAAGCTACTTGCGTAGCGGGTTTAGTGCTGCTGTAAGCCGGGCACTTGGTGCTGCAAGAGCTAAGGCCTGCAAGACCTAAAGCAACAAAAAGCAGAGCTGTTTTCATATATAAGTGCAACTAAGTAAACGTGTAGGCGAAGTCAAAGTACTTGAAATTAAGACTTTCCGAATAATAACGTACAAAAAGCCTTAAAATTGTTCTGACCTTTAGTAGCATCAAGCAAATGTCCCAAAGAAAAAGGTCACCTTCCGCATAAAGCAGAAGCTGACCTTTTTAGGTTCCGAAACCCGGAACAGTATTTTCCACTCTGGCTTACTGACGGGCTGCTGGAGTAGTAGCCGTGGAGGCCGTAATAGGGGTAGAGACGCGGTTGGCGGCTTTTGTGCTAGAGTAAGCCGGACATTGCGTTTTGTTGCACGCACTCAAACCCAAAACGGCTACGGAAGCCAAAAGGAGTAGCTTTTTCATCATCAAGTAGTTGAACAGAATTTATATAAAGAGGAATCAAGCTCAAAAATAGGACTTTCCAGCGGGCCAGCCAAGCCGGCTCACTGGAAAGTCAACTATATTTATTTATTGATAACCTAAGATGCGCATCATCGAAGCGCTGTCCTGTTTTTCCGCAAACACGCGGTCGGTTAGGTTGCCTTCTTCGTCCCGGTCGAGGATTACTAGCTTAGGAGCCGGAATCAGACAGTGCTTGATGCCACCGTAGCCGCTCAAGCTTTCTTGATAAGCACCCGTGTGGAAGAAGCCTACGTACAGCGGCTGCTCGTCGGCTGGCTTACGCTCGGGTAAAAAAACTTGATATATGTGCTTCTCGGCATTATAATAATCCTGCGAATCGCAGGTAAGACCGCCGAGCTGGCATCTTTTGTACTGCTTGTTCCAGCCGTTGAGAGCCAGCATAATAAAGCGCTGGTTGAGGGCCCACGTATCGGGAAGGTTGGTGATGAACGAGCCGTCAATCATGTACCACAACTCTTTGTCGTTCTGAAGCTTCTCGTCCAGGATAGAGTAGATGGTAGCACCCGATTCGCCCACCGTGAAAATGCCGAACTCCGTGAAAACGTCCGGCTCTGGCACGCCCTCTTCCCCGCAAATGCGCTTAATGGTGCGCAGCACCTCGGAAATCATATACGGGTAGTCGTATTCGGGCTGAATCGAAGTCTGGATGGGCAGGCCACCGCCGATGTCAATGGTGGTTAGCGTGTCGCAAACCTTGCGTAGCTCGCAGTACTTGTGCACAAAGCGGCTCAGCTCCGACCAGTAGTACGACGTGTCCTTGATGCCCGTGTTGATGAAGTAGTGCAGCATCTTCAGCTCGAAGCGCGGATCACCCTTAATGCGCTGCTGGTACAGCGGAATGGCATCGGCGTAGCGGATACCAAGGCGCGAGGTATAGAACTGAAAGCGGGGCTCCTCGTCGGAAGCTAGGCGCATGCCTAGGTTGCACTTTTCCCGCACATGGTCGTGGTAATACTGCACCTCGTTCGGCGAGTCCAGAATGGGCATGCAGTTCACAAACCCGTCGTTGATGAGGTCGGTGATGTCGCGCTTGTATTCCTCGGGCTTAAAGCCGTTGCAGATGATGAACGTATCCTTGGAGACCTTGCCTTTGGCGTGCATGGCCCGAATGATGCTGATATCAAACCACGACGAAGTTTCGATGTGCACGTCGTTTTTTAGTGCTTCTTCTACCACAAAAGAGAAGTGCGACGCCTTAGTGCAATACGCGTAAGAGTAGCGGCCCTGGTAGCCAGTTTGCTCGATTCCTTCTTTAAACCACTGCTTGGCGCGCTGAATTTGGGTGCTTATGCGGGGTAGATAAGCAATACGCAGCGGCGTACCGTGCTTTTCTACGAGAGCCATCAGATCGATGTCGTGGAAGCGTAGCTCGTTCTGCTCTACGCTAAACTCCTGGCTCGGGAAGTCGAAAGTTTGGGAAATCAGGTCGTGATAGGTATCCATTGAAGGGTTTTAGGGGAGGCTTTTATATGGGCAACTGTTATTATGAGCAGTTGACGAATGATTTTCTCTCGCCTGAACACGTCGTTGCCAGGACTTGTTCTGCGGCTATAAGATCATTCGCAAGCGCAGGTTGACCGATGAGTAAGTGGGGAAGCTGCCGCTGAGCTAGAATTTCTAAACTCGACGGCTTTTGTCGAACTTGCGACCCGCAAAGATACCCCACCCGTGGGGTTTTGGTTGTGCTATGTTCGTTGGTCCCGGCGGAAGGTCCGTCGGCGCCAAGCCTGACCGGGCCGTGTCCCGCTGTCAATCGGCCAGCATGTAAACCACTCTAACTTTTAGTCTGCTATGTAATATGCGACGCATCAAGCTTTTGGAAGTACGGTCCGAACTCGGAGCCGGTACCCGAGGCGCCAGTATGGGCGTTGATGCCCTGAAGGTGGCTTGCCTCAACAAAGGGTGCGACTACTTCCGCCGGTTTAATTCGGTTGTCGTACCCGACCTAAACCATGTGCTCTTCGAGCCCAACCACTTCCCGTACGCCCGCCACATCGACTCGATTTACACCGTGCAGCGGGCCGTAGCCAGCGCCGTCGAGCAGACGCTACGCTTCGGAGAGTTTCCCCTGGTGCTGTCCGCCGACCATAGCAGCGCCAACGCCACCATTGCCGGCATCAAGGCAGCGTACCCGCACAAAACGCTCGGCGTTATCTGGATTGATGCCCACGCCGACATCCATTCGCCCTACACCACGCCTTCGGGCAATGTGCATGGCATGCCACTGGCTGCCGCTCTTGGCGAAGACAACCGCGAGTGCCAGCGCCAGCAACCCGACGAGGAAACCGAATTTTTCTGGCAACGCCTCAAAAACCTGAGTGTGCCCGGTCCGCGCCTTCGCCCCGAACACCTGGTGTATGTGGCCGTCCGCGACACCGAGCCCGAGGAAGAAGCGCTGATTGAGCGCCTAGGTATCCGCTGGATTCGTTTGCCTGAAATCCAGCAGAAAGGCTCCCGCCAACTCTCCCGCGAAATCTATGAGCACCTGCGCTTCTGCGACATGGTGTACATTTCCTTCGATGTCGATAGCCTCGACGCGAGTTTCAGCCGGGGCACCGGTACGCCCGTCGCCGACGGCTTGTACTTGTCGGAAGGCGAAAACCTGTGCCAGGACCTGCTGGAAAACGAGCGGGTGGTGTGCTTCGAGATGGGCGAAATCAACCCGACGCTCGACAACGAAAACACCATGGCCAACAACGCTTTCAACATCTTGGAAAAAGCCACCGAAGCCATTGAGCGCCGCCTACGTATGGATGAGGTGGTGAGTAGGTAAGTGCCGCGCGAGAATCGGTTTTGCAGCGAGCAAAGCGAGTAACCGGTATTGCTTTGGTATAGCTTCGGGTAGGAGTGTAGCTCGGGATCGTAGCGAAACCGATTATTGTGCTACCGTGCTTGTACACGTCTGTGCTATCTTTTTCCGATGCTATCTGGCCGGGGTTTTTACCTTTGCGGCAGTGGAAGCCCGGCGTGGCTGCCCATTCATTCCTTATGAAGCAGATTTTTTGGGTCCGAAATCAACGACGACTGTAGCGTAAGCCCCTACTTACGCCGACTGGCAGCGGAGCTTCACATGGCTTTAGATGCTACAGCGCAAGATGCAGCTTACGCATCATCCGCATTTTCGTCTCCTGAAAATTATCTTCCCGAAGCTGTTTTAGCTTCATTTAAGCGTTCCGCTTTTCCGTGCAACAACTCGAACAGAACCTCAAAACCGCGCTGGGCGCGGCTTTTCAAAACGTATTTGGCACTGACGTGCCTACCGCCCAACTGGTATTGCAGCCGACGCGCAAAGACTTTGCGGGCTCGTTCACGCTCGTCACATTCCCGTTCACCAAAACCCTAGGCAAAGGCCCCGAGCAAATTGGGCAGGCGGTAGGGGAGTGGCTGGTAGCCAACGAGCCAGCGGTGAAGGGCTTCAACGTGGTGAAAGGCTTCCTGAACCTGGAAATTGCTGATGCGCAGTGGCTAGCTGTGTTCGAGCAACTGCGGCAGTTGCCCGCTGGCGCTCCTGTAGCCACAGGCGGCCCGCAAAACGTGGTGGTGGAGTACTCTTCGCCCAACACCAACAAGCCCTTGCACCTGGGCCACTTGCGCAATAATTTCCTCGGCTACTCCGTGGCCGAGATATTCAAAGCTACCGGCGCCACGGTCACCAAAGCTAATCTGGTCAACGACCGGGGTATTCATATTTGCAAGTCGATGCTGGCGTACCAGCAATACGGCCACGGCGAAACGCCCGCGGAAGCCGGTATCAAGGGCGACCATCTCATCGGCAAGTACTACGTGCTGTTCGAGAAACACTACCGGGAGCAGATAAAGCAGCTGGAAGCGGAAGGCGTAGCCACCGACATAGCCAAGCGCAAAGCTCCGCTGATGCTGGAGGCGCAAGACATGCTGCTCAAGTGGGAAGCCAACGACGAAGACGTGGTAGGCCTGTGGAAGCAAATGAACGGCTGGGTGTACGAAGGCTTCGACGAAACCTACCAGACCATCGGCGTCGATTTCGACAAGTTCTACTACGAGTCGGAAACGTACTTGCTGGGCAAGGAGCGGGTGGAAGAAGGCTTGCAGAAAGGCGTGTTCTTCAAGAAAGAAGACGGTTCGGTGTGGGTGGACGTGCAAGCCGAAGGCCTCGACGAGAAGCTGCTGCTGCGCGCCGACGGTACTTCCGTCTACATCACGCAAGACCTAGGCACGGCCGAGCTGAAGTACCAGGATTTCCACTACGACCTGTCCGTCTACGTCATTGCCGACGAGCAGAACTACCACATGCAGGTGCTGAAGGCGGTGTTGGCCAAGCTCGGCAAACCCTACGCCGACGCCATCTACCACCTCAGCTACGGCATGGTGGATTTGCCTTCGGGCAAGATGAAGAGTCGGGAAGGTACCGTAGTAGACGCCGACGAGCTGGTGCGCGAGGTGGTGGAAGCCGCCAAGCAAGCCACGCTGGAAAAGGGTAAGATTGAAGGCCTCTCGGAACAGGATGCCGCGCAGCTGTTCCACATGCTAGGCTTAGGCGCGCTCAAGTACTACCTGCTGAAAGTGGACCCCAAGAAGCGGATGCTCTTCAACCCCGAGGAGTCAGTGAGCTTGGAAGGTCACACCGGCCCCTTCATCCAATACAGCCACGCCCGAATTTCCAGCATCCTGCGCAAAGCCTCCGAGCAAGGCGTAAGGGTGGATGCCTCGCTAACCAATCTCACGGAAATACACGACACCGAGCGGGAAATGATTCAGGAGCTAGGTCGCTACGCTGCCGTGGTGGCGGAGGCTGCCCGCGCCCAGTCGCCGGCTTTGGTGGCGCAGTATGCGTATGATGTGGCCAAAGCCTACAACCGCTTCTATACGGAAGTGCCAATTTTCATTGAGCCTGACGCGGCGAAGAAAGCCTTCCGCGTTGCGCTTTCTGCCCAAACGGCCCGCGCCATCAAGAGCAGCATGGGTTTGCTGGGTATTGAAGTTCCCGAGCGGATGTAATGTTATTCGCTTCTTGCTGCGAGGGAATACGCCAACACCATTCTTTCTTGCTGAAGGTTTCCTGAACAGATAAGCCCTTGCTGCTTAAACAAACAGCGAGGGCTTATTGCTTGATTGAAGTTCCGAATACGAAGACGATGGCCTTGTCCTGCGTCCTGATTAAAGAGATAATCTCCTATGAAAAGCGTAGCTGTCTATTGCGGTTCAAGTGCCGGAACCAACGAAATCTACACGCAGCAAGCCCATGAAATGGGCCGCGTACTGGCCGAGCGGGATATGACGCTGGTGTACGGCGGGGGCCGTGTGGGTTTGATGGGTACAATCGCCGACAGCGTGATGCAGCACGGTGGCAAGGCCGTTGGCGTCATCCCCGATTTTCTGGCCAACAAGGAACTAGCCCACAAAGGCCTCACCGAACTGCACATCGTGAAGACCATGCACGAGCGCAAACTACTGATGGCCGACTTAGCCGAAGGGTTTGTGGCCATGCCCGGTGGCTACGGCACGCTCGAGGAACTGTTCGAGGTCTTGACTTGGGGCCAGCTAGGCTTGCACCGCAAGGCCGTCGGGTTGCTGAACGTAGAAGGCTACTACGACCACCTGCTCCGCGCCCTCGACCACATGGTGCAGGAAGGTTTGCTCCGCGGCGAAAACCGCCAGCAACTGCTCAGTAACCCTACTCCCAACGGCATCATCGACCAACTGCTGGCTTACGTACCCGTGGAAGTGCCCAAGTGGTTGAGCCCAAGTACGACCTGACCGTGGTGTTGCACAAGCATCTAGAGAAAACGCTAAGTTGGAACAGCGCGGCAAGCGGCAAACAAACTTGGGAGCCACTAAATAGTTTAGTGCTGAAATCAAGGTTTCTTTGTTAAGCTGCTGAGGCTTGGGTCCGAGGTACAGCCAACATCACTAATTAATAACCTGCCACTTCTGTGATATGAAAAGTTTACTACTACTTGGTGTATTGGCCGCTTGTGGCCTCTCTTTTACTGTCTCCAACCCCTCTGCTAGCATCCCTGCCATGACCGAAACCACTGCTCCGGCTACCGTGTACGATTTCACCGTTACGTCCATTGATGGCAAAGACGTGAAGCTAAGCCAGTACAAAGGCAAGAAGCTGCTCATCGTG
The DNA here is from genome assembly GCF_964242765.1 of uncultured Hymenobacter sp. Lineage (NCBI taxonomy): Bacteria > Pseudomonadati > Bacteroidota > Cytophagia > Cytophagales > Hymenobacteraceae > Hymenobacter > uncultured Hymenobacter sp. The sequence goes on along the minus strand of NZ_CAXTBM010000004.1, from coordinate 141,066 downwards.
AACACAGCTTCGGAATGTGGCTACACGCCCCAGTACAAAGAGCTAGAGGAACTCTACAAAAAGCACGGCGACAAAGTGACCGTACTCGGCTTTCCGGCCAACAACTTCGGTGGGCAGGAACCCGGCACCAACGAGCAGATTTCCAGCTTCTGCGAGAAAAACTACGGCGTCACGTTCCCGCTCTTCTCGAAAGTATCCGTGAAAGGCGACGACACGGCTCCCCTCTACAAGTTCCTGTCTGATAAGGCTAAGAACGGCACCGTGAGCGACGCGCCAAGCTGGAATTTCTGCAAATACCTCGTTGATGAGCAGGGCCACGTTGTAGGCTTTTATCCATCGAAGGTGAAGCCAATGAGCGAAGAATTGGTAGCTGCTATTCTGAAGTAAGCAGTTGCGTTCCGCAGTACCTTTGCGTCCTCGGTTGGTGTCCTTGATCTGGCGTTTGCTGCGTCGAGGACAACAGCCGAGGACAACGCTTTTCTATCTTGTTATGACTGCCTCTAACCCTACTTCTCCCGTCGCACCTAATAGCCCCACTAAGGCCTGGGTTTCAGCTTTTCGGCCGCGTACCTTGCCTTTGGCATTGGCCAGCATTCTCACGGGTGGGTTCCTGGCGGCTTCCCACGGCCACTTTCGGGGCGAAGTAGTAGGCTTGGCGGCCCTCACCACCATCCTGCTTCAGATCCTAAGCAACCTCGCCAACGACTACGGCGACTCGCAAAACGGCGCCGACAGCATGCACCGCGAGGGGCCGCAACGGGCAGTGCAGAGCGGAGTCATCACACCCGAGCAAATGAAGCGCGGAATGAAACTCTTCAGTCTGCTTTCGTTGCTGAGCGGTTTGGCGCTGCTGTGGGTGGCGCTGGGCACGGCGGGCGCCTGGATTTTCGTTACTTTCTTCGTGCTGGGCTTAACGGCTATCTGGGCGGCCGTCAACTATACGGCTGGCTCTAAGCCGTACGGCTATGCGGGCCTGGGCGACTTATCGGTATTTCTGTTTTTTGGCATTGTGGGGGTGTGCGGCACGTATTTCCTGCAAACCCGCACCTTGCCGTTGAGCGTGCTCTTGCCGGCGGCTGCCCTAGGCTGCTTCGCCACCGCCGTGCTCAACGTCAACAACATCCGCGACATTCGCTCCGACGAACTGGCTGGCAAAATCACGATTCCGGTGCGGCTAGGCCCGGCGCATGCCCGCCGCTACCACTGGCTGCTGTTGCTGCTCGGCTTCGGTTGCGCGGTGGTGTATGTGGCGCTTTCGTATCATTCAGTGTGGCAATGGCTGTTTGTGCTGGCGGCTCCGCTGCTGCTCTTCAATGCCCGCGCCGTGTGGCAGCGCCAAGATTCCATGCAACTCGACCCGCTGCTCAAGCAAATGGCATTAACCACGCTGGTGTTCACGATGCTGTTCGGAATAGGGCAGGTGATATAGAGCAGAATTAGAAAAGCAGAAGCCCAGTTCTGAGCTGGGCTTTTTTGAGTAGTAACTAATACATGCAACACTATTGCATGTAATGTTTTATCTGCTAAATTTGCAACATTGTTGCATATATACAAAAGCCTGATGGACTTGTACGACGCTCTTATAATAGGAGGGAGCAATGCCGGATTAAGCGCTGCTATGGTATTAGGCCGCTCGTTGCGCCATGTGCTTGTCCTCGATAACAACCAGCCCTGCAACCGTCAAACCCCTTATTCGCACAACTTTCTGACCCGCGACGGCGAAACGCCTGCGGCCATTGCGACTATTGCCCGTGAGCAGGTGCTCTGCTACCCAACGGTAACCCTGCAAACCGACACCGCCATGGCAGCAAGTGCAGAGGACAGCGGTTTCAGGGTGGAAACGGCGTATGGCAAGGTGCTTCATGCCCGTAAGCTGCTGCTTGCTACCGGTCTGAAAGATGAGATGCCACCTATTTCAGGCGTTGCCGATTGTTGGGGAATTTCGGTGCTACACTGCCCATACTGCCACGGCTACGAGGTGCACGGCCAAAAATTAGGCCTTCTTGCCAACGGAAATATGGCGGCGGAACTAAGTGGCCTGATCCATCATTGGAGCCAAGATTTGGTGCTGTTTACCAATGGCCCTGCCGACCTTACCACCGAGCAAGCCGACAGTATTCAAGCTCGCAACATTCAGATAGTAGAAACGCCGATAGCTGAAATAGAGCACACCAGCGGTTACCTCCGTGCTGTGCATACCACCGACGGTTCAGCGTATCCTCTTGCTGCCGTCTTTGCCCGCGTCCCGTTCCGCCAGCACTCTGATCTGGCCATGCAACTAGGCTGTGTTCACACTGAAAATGGCCTTATTCAAGCCACCGAGTTTGGCGAAACCACTGTGCCCGGTGTATTCGCGGCCGGCGACAACACGACGCTGATGCGGCAAGTAGCGGTTGCCGTGGCCAACGGAAGTAAAGCGGGCGTTTGGCTGAACAAGGAGTTGATGCAGGAAGGAGTATACAGCAGCTAGAAACTGGTATCAGGTTTTATAGATAGATAATACTTGCTTGCTACCTACCGGTGCGAAAGTGCAAGACTTTAATTGCAAGCTATTTATGTTTGCTTCGATACAGCTCCTACAGCCCTCACCATGCCCAACGTCCTCGACCAACTACCGACTTTTCATCCGCTCACTAACTCGGAATGGCGGCAGTGGCTGACCGAGCACTATAGTAGCGCGCCTGGCATTTGGCTAGTGTATTACAAAAAAGCAAGCGGCAAACCCCGGGTCAGTTATGATGAAGCCGTGGAAGAAGCCCTGTGCTTCGGTTGGATTGATGGCCTAGCGCGCCGCCTCGACGATGAGCGGGCCATGCTGCTCTTCACGCCGCGCAAGCCACGCAGCGTGTGGTCGAAGCTGAACAAGGAACGAGTAGTGAAGCTGCTAGCAGCGGGCCGCATGCTGGAAGCCGGCTTGTTGAAAATAAATGCCGCTAAACTAGACGGCTCCTGGGACGCCTTAACCGATAGCGACGCCCTGCTGATTCCGACTGACCTAGCCGAAGCCCTGCAAGCAACCCCAATCGCTCAGCACTATTTCACTGCTTGCAGTCCCTCCGTACAGAAAAATATTCTAGCATGGATTGCCAACGCCAAACGCCCCGAAACGCGGGCCCGCCGGGTTCAGGAAACGGTAGCCTTTGCCGCTCAAAACAAAAAAGCCGGGCCTTTTAACAATTGAGCTTATCGCGCCTAAAAGAAAAAGCGCCCGATGAATCGGGCGCTTTTTCTTTTAGGCTATTCTGTGGTTGGGGCCACGGGAGCTTCGGCTGAAGTGCCAGCTGGTCCGCCTTCCGGGCGCGGGCCGCGGCCTCCGCGGTTGCGGCCGCCCCGCTTGCGGCGGCGCTGACCCTCCGAATCTTCGGCGCGGGGCTCTCGGGCTTCACTTACGCCGTCCTTCGATTCGCCTTCTGGGCGGGGTGCCCGTGGCTCCCGTGGCGGACGAGCTTCTCTGGTTTCTCCTTCTGGCCGCGGCGCGCGGGGTGGGCGCTCGTACGGAACGGCTGGCGCCTGGCCCGCATCGAGGGCAGCTAGTGCGGCTTGCGCTTTTGCTATGCGTTCCTGATGCTTCGGGTCTTTCGGGTCGGGGGCACCGGCGCGGGCGGGGCGGTTGCTATCGCGGCCACCGCCACCACTGCGTGGGCTCCGGTCACCTTCCGGCCGAGGGCCCCGGTCGCGGCTGCCACCACCGGAGCGGCCACCGCGTTCGGGTCGGCCCCCAACTTTGCCGTGCAGCCCCGCGAAGCGTTTCGGGTCGAACTCCGGGGCCGGGCCGAGGCCTAGCTCTTCGGTGATGCTCTGCTTTTCCACTTCGCGCTCGATGAGCTTCTCGATCTTCACTACCCGGTCCTGGTCTTGGTCGGCAATGAAGGTGATGGCCGTGCCTTTGGTGGCAGCGCGGGCCGTGCGGCCGATGCGGTGCACATAATCCTCGGCGGCGCGGGGAATGTCGTAGTTCACCACGTGGCTCAGCGAGTCGATATCAATGCCGCGGCTTAGTACATCGGTGGCGACCAGGATGGGGAACTTCTTGTTTTTGAATTCGCGCATGATTTGCTCGCGCTCCTCCTGCGTGCGGTCCGAGGAAATACCTTGGGCCTCGTAGCCGAGCTTGTTGATGGCCCGTACGATACCGGCTACGGCCGCTTTCTGGCTGGTAAACAGCACCATGCTTTGCACCTCCTGCGTTTTGAGAAGATGTTCGAGGAGGTAGATTTTCTGGCGGTCGAAGGCCATGTAAAACTGCTGGTCGATGCCGGCCGCGGGCTTGGATACGGCCAGCCGGATTTCCTCGGGGTCTTGAAGAATCTGGCGCGAGAAGTCCCGGATTTTGTTGGGCATGGTGGCCGAGAACAGCAGTGTCTGCCGCTTTTTGGGCAACTGCCGCACGATGTTCAGGATATCGTCGGAGAAGCCCATGTCCATCATTTTGTCGGCCTCGTCGAGCACCAAATACTTGATTTCATCGAACTTCACGTAGCCCATTTGCAGGTGCGCAATCAGGCGGCCGGGGGTGGCAATAATAATGTCGGCGCCGCTGGTGAGGGCGCGCTTCTGCTGCTCCCAGTTCTCGCTTTTGCCGCCGCCATAAATGGCAATGCTGCTGGCTTCTACAAAGTAGCCGAAGCCGGTTACTTGCTCATCAATCTGAGTAGCTAGCTCGCGCGTGGGCACCAGAATGAGCGTGGAAGTGGTACCGTGCTTGGCGTGCGAAATCTTGTCGAGCAGCGGCAGCAGGTACGCGGCCGTTTTGCCGGTGCCGGTTTGGGCGCAGGCAATCAGGTCTTTGCCTTCGATAATTTTGGGAATGGCTTGCTCCTGAATAGGGGTAGCATTCTGGTAATTCATGGCGTCCACGCCGGCTAGAAGGTCGTCGTGGAGGTTGAACTCGTGAAACGTCAAGGTGTAGCGAATTAAGATGAATAAATGGCTGACCTTGCTTTCCCGGTCAGCTGAACCGCTTGTCTTCCTGTAACAAAGATACGAGAATCGGCGGCGGCAGCGCTCAGCTTACGATTCCAGAATTTCCAGTTGCGCCCGTAGGTCTTCTTCCCGGATAGGATAGGATTGGCCCGCGCGTATCGTCTGGTACATAGCTTCAAACAAGCCCATGTAGTTGCCGCGCAAGGGCTCCAAGTTTGTTGCAAGTTTTTCGCCGCCTTCGCTCATCAGCGTGAGCGTGCCGGTTGCCTCGGCAGGTTCTATGCCGTACGTGTCATCGAGCGGTGAAAGGCCGCCGTCGAGCTGGCTTTCCTGCACGTCGGTGCGGCCTTTGCGCAAACTGCCGCGGGTGCCGTGCAGCACGTAGGCCGGGCCGGGGTCGGCTACCAGCAGGCTGGTGGTCAGATACACGTTCAGCCCAGTGGGGTAGAGCAGGTGCAGCTGAAAGTAGTCGGTGACGCGGGAATTAGGGCGGAAGCTGCCAAACGTTCTGCGAAACTCCGAGGGGCGCCCGAACAGGCTAAGGGCTTGGTCGAGGATATGCGGGCCCAAGTCGTAGTGCAGGCCGGCGCCCGGCGTAGTAGGCTCTTCTTTGAAGACTTTGGTGTGGATGGCTTCCTTGTACCGATCATAGCGAAAATGCGCCTCGATAAGCTGGCCCAGCTGGCCGCTTTCTACCACTTGCCGCACGGCCATAAAGTCACTGTCCCAGCGCCGGTTCTGGTAGCCAAATACGTGGCGGTTCATTTCGCGAGCTAGCGCATACAGGGCGTCGATATCAGCGGTAGAAGTGCCCACGGGCTTCTCGATAAGCACGTGCTTGCCGGCGCGCAAGGCGTCCATAGCCAAACTAACGTGCGAATTATTGGGCGTATTAACCACAACCAGCTCAATGGCCGGGTCGTGGAGCAGATCCGGTACGCTGTCGTAGCTGATAACGCCCGGATACGTGGCTTGCATTTGCTTGCGGCTGCGCTCCACCACGGCCCGCAGCGCGAAGCCAGGATGCGCGGCCAGAAAAGGCGCGTGAAATATCCGCCCCGACATACCGTAGGCGAGCAAACCAGTTTGGATAGGTGCAGTCATTTCGTAGTTGGTTGTTGATTCTTGTTGTTCTTGGCAAGCGTACGCAAAGCCTATGGCAGGGAAGGTATTGCATCGGCGCAGAATTATGCACCTTACGCCGTCAGTGAAGAAGCGTTAGCCCACAAAGTGCTTTCCGAACAACAAGAAACGAACAACGAAACTATGCTCGACCGTTTCTCGGCGCAAGCCGAACTCTACGCCCGTTACCGCATCGATTACCCGCCGGAGCTGTACGAGTTTCTACTGGCCCACACGACGCACCGCCAGCAGGCGTGGGACTGTGCCACCGGCAACGGGCAAGTGGCCGTGGTGCTGGCCGAGCATTTCCAGCACGTACACGCCACCGACATCAGTTCGGCGCAACTAGCCCAGGCACCCATTCGCCCCAACATCACCTACCAAGTGTCTCCCGCCGAGCACACGCCTCTAGCAGACGCTTCAGTGGATTTGATAACCGTAGGGCAGGCTGTGCATTGGTTTGAGGCCAATGCTTTCAACCAGGAAGTTCGCCGCGTGGCCCGTCCGGGTGCTACGGTGGTGGAATGGGGCTACGGCTTGGTGCAGGTGCACGAATCCCTGGATCCACTTATCCGGCAGTTCTATTCAGGAACTATGCAACCTTATTGGGACGAAAACCGCTGGCATATCGACGACGAATACGTGCGCATTCCGTTCCCTTTCGAGGCGGTGCAGCACGCGCAGTTTGTGGTGCGGCGGCAGTGGTCGGCGGAGTGGTTGCTGAACTACCTGCGCACTTGGTCGAGCGTAGTGAAATATGAAAAGCAGCACGGCCAGGACCCGGTACTGCTGCTTGCAAAGCAACTGACGCAGCTGTGGGGCCCGCAGGAGCAAGAGGTACAATTTCCGGTGTTTCTGCGTTTGGGCAGGGTAGGATAGGGCGAATGCCACCCGCCGCTGATACCAATGCCATGCTGCATCTTTGCGTATGCCTGACCATTCTATGCTGCCTTTTCAGGGCCTCTTCGTTCTTGAACTTGCTTCGGTGCTGGCGGGGCCCCAAGTAGGACAGTTCTTCGCCGAACTAGGCGCTCAGGTGCTGAAAGTGGAACCGCCCGCTGGCGACGTAACCCGCGCTTGGCGCACCCCCACTGAAACCCAAGACACCACGGTTTCCGCCTATTTCAGTTGTGCTAATTGGGGCAAGCAGTCCGTCGTGTTGGATTTGACTACCGCCGAAAGCCTTGCCGAAGTGCACCGCCTCGCCACCCACGCCGACATCGTGCTGGTTAGCTACAAGCCCGGCGACGCCGAAAAACTCGCTGTAGACTACGCCACGCTGGCGGCGCTCAATCCCCGACTGGTTTATGGCCATATCACCGGCTATGGCCCTGCTTCGTTTCGCGCTGGTTATGATGCCGTGCTGCAAGCCGAAACCGGCTTCATGCACTTGAATAGCTTACCGGGGCAAGAGCCGCTCAAAATGCCCGTTGCTTTAATAGACCTGCTGGCGGCGCATCAACTCAAAGAAGGCTTGCTGGCTGCGCTTTATCAGCGCGAGAAAACGGGGTGTGGAGCGTTGGTGCACGTATCGTTGCTGAACAGTGCCTTGGCTTCGCTGGCTAATCAAGCCGCCACGTACCTCGTGACGGGCAACGACCCGCAGCCGTTGGCTCGGGCCACCCAAGCATCGTTCCTTACGGCACCGTGTACGAAGCGGCTGATGGCATGCGGCTGTTATTGGCCATAGGAGCAGACCGGCAGTTTCAACAGTTGTGCGGCGTGCTGGCCCGGCCAGAATGGGCCACTGATGTACGCTTTGCCACCAACCTCGCCCGCGTAACTCACCGTACGGAGCTAGAGCAGCTAGTGCGCGAACGAATAGCCGCCGTGAATGGCGCCGCTTTACTACAGGCGCTAGAACAGCGGACGGTACCCGCCGGCGCCGTGCGGACGGTGGGGGAGGCCCTAAGCCACGAGTCGGCGCGGGAGATGCTGCTGCCCCCGACAAGTGAGTTTCCGTACCCTGGCTTGCGCACAGTGGCTTTTCGAAGCACCAGTTGGCCGGTAGCTGAGCGGTTGTCTGCACCTCCTGCGCTGCCCTAGCGCGTAGAAGATACCAAGCAACTGAAACTAGTGGTTTGCTACTTTGCGTAGGTAATAGCACTTGCCTAAGTTAATTTCCTGATTCAACTTATCGTGCCGCAGCTTTATGTGGTGCGTTATTCTCCTACTGGATGGCTAAGAAAAAGAAAGTGCCCGCTCTCATCGACACCCAAACCGACGACGGTACGCCGGAAGCGCCACAATTACCCGCTACCACTGGCTCGACCAACACGGATAACGCGGCCCCTAACGCGGCCGGTGAGCCCGCTGAGGCTCCCGCCGACCGCCTCGACCAGATTTTCGACGGCCTCAAACAGAAATCCTCGGCCAAGCAGTCTATCTACCGCAACACCATGTCCACGTTCGACCTGCTGCGCAAGGTGACGCAGGAATTGGTCGTGGAGCTGAGCCGCAAAATTACGCCCGTCGATTCCACAGTTGTTATCGAGTACCGTCCCATCAACGACATGGAGTTCCATATCCGGTTCTCCGGCGACTTGCTGGTGTTCGTTATGCACTCCAACATCGTCACTTTTCCCGACGAGTATGGTCCTATGCCCACCAAATACGTGGAGGCTGATTTCCGCCGCCGGTTCTTCGGGCATATCATGGCCTACAACTTCATGGCCGACAGCATCAAGTACCAGCGCCTCAACGACCCGGGCTACCTGGTCGGCCGCTTGCTCATCAACATCGATAACCACTACTTCCTGGAAGGTGTGCAGCAACTAGAGTTACCCGACAACGACATGTCGGATAATAGGGTAACGGCCGACGGGATGAAGCTGTTTGTGGAAAGCGCCATGATTGCCGCCGTCAACAACGACCTTATTGCCCCGCCGCTCGACGATATTCAGAAAATATCGGTGAAGCAAAAGCTGGAAAACCAGCAAGTCAGCCGCCCAAGCAAAGTCGGCTTCAGCTTCTCCCACGAGCAGCAGTTGCACCACATTATTTAGTGAACTGTCCTTGCGAGGCACGAAGTAATCCTTCCTGGCCCTGCGCAAAGCCTGGAAACGCGACAAGCCCTTGCCGTATGCACGAGCGTCAAGGGCTTGTCTGGGTAGGAAAAGTAAATCTTGAAAAGGAAAGATTGCTTCGTGCCTCGCAAGGACAGCAAGGATTACCTTTTCAAATACCCAACTTTCTCCCGCACTTTATTAAGTACTTCCGAGCCGTAGGCCTGCGCTTTGCGGGCGCCTTCGGCGAGGCGGGCATCTACTTCGGGTAGGTTGTTCATGTAGAAGTTGAACTGCTCCCGTTCGGTGACAAAACGGCGCAGGATCACCTCGTAGAGTGCCTGTTTGGCGTGACCATAGCCGTAGCCGCCCGCCAGGTAGCGGGCGCGCATGTCGGCGGTTTCCTCGGCGGTAGCAAGTAGCGAGAAAAGCTTGAAGGTGATGTCGGTGTCCGGGTTCTTGGGCGCTTCAAGCGGGGTGCTGTCCGATACGATGCTTTTGATGCTCTTAAGCAAGGATTTGTCGTCAACGAAAATGTCGATGATGTTGCCGTAGCTCTTGCTCATTTTCAGGCCGTCGATGCCAGGAACGGTCATTAGCTGCTCATCTACCCGCGCCTTGGGCAACACAAAGGTTTCGCCGTAGCGGTTGTTGAAGGCGGAGGCAATGTCGCGAGTAATTTCCAGGTGCTGAATCTGGTCTTTGCCCACGGGCACCACGTCGGCGTCGTAGAGCAAAATATCGGCCGCCATCAGCACCGGATATGTGAACACGCCCGCATTTACATCCGAGAGCCTGTCCGACTTGTCCTTGAAAGAGTGCGCATTAGCCAGCATCGGATACGGCGCAAAGCACGACAGATACCACGTCAACTCCGTCACCTGCGGCACATCCGATTGCCGGTAGAACAAGTTCTTGTCCGTATCGAATCCGCACGCCAGCCACGAGGCTGCCACCGCATAGGTGTTTTGGCGCAGTAGCTCCGCGTCGCGCACGGTGGTTAGCGAGTGCATATCGGCAATGAAGTACAACGACTCGTTGGCTGCGTTTTTCGACAGCTCAATGGCCGGAAGAATGGCGCCGAGCAGGTTGCCCAAGTGTGGGCGGCCCGTGCTTTGAATACCGGTAAGGATGCGGGACATGAAAAGAGTTGTTAGGTGGTAATTGCCAATTGACGAGACGAATTTCAGCTGCCCAACAACTGGAAACTGCTACTTACGCAACCGGCAACCCAAGAATTTAGACGCTCACATTAGCTGCCGCTTCTTGCTGTAGCTCGGCGGTTGCTTCTTCACCCAAATACCGATCAATCAGGAAGTGGGCTAGGTAAAGCACGGGCGTTAGCAGAATAGCAGCGGCGAATTTATACCAGTAATTCGTGTTGGCCACGCTCAGCACCTGATCTAGGGTCCAGTTGCCGAACAAGTAGAAGGCCACGTAAAGCACCACAAACGAATCGACGAGCTGCGAGACAAGCGTAGAGCCCGTGGCACGCAGCCACACGTAGCGGCCTTTGGTAGCGCGCCGCAACGCCTGAAACACCGTCGCATCCAGCACCTGCCCAATGCCAAACGCCGTGATGGAACCGGTGATGATGCCCAAGCCTTGCCGAAAAATGCTCTGATAAGCAAAGTCGATATTGAAAGGCCGACCTTGCGCATCGGTCTTGTTTACGTCCAGCCAGAATGCGGCCGGCGGCAACTTGGTGGTAGCATAAATCACTACAAAGGCGAACAGAATCAGGGCCACCGTCAGGTAACTCACGCGCAACACGCCGGCCCGGCCAAAGTACTCGTTGATAATATCAGTGGTGACAAACACTACGGGCCAAATGAGTACGCCAGCCGTGAGGTTGCCGGGCAGTCCCATCAGAGCTTCTACCGAAAAAATCTTCACTCCAATAATTTCTGCCAGCAGCGCATTCACTATGAAAATGCCACTGAGCACAAGGTAAAGCTGCTGCTTCTTATGAGACATCGTTTAAAAGTCTGAAGTAAGGACACCTGGCAGACAGGCTTGGCCGCGCAGTTGTCGCCTGATTACACTGTCACCGTTAGGCCTTCGGTAGCTAACTCGGTCCACTCAAACATGGTTTGGGCCTCGGCTAATAGGGGCGTCAGGTCGCGGTAACGGCTAGAGAAATGGCCGATGAGCAGCCGCTGCACTTGCGCTCGGCGAGCTAGTAGGCCGGCTTGGCGAGCGGTAGAATGATGGGTGGTAAGCGCCCGGTCGCGCATTTCATCCAAGAAGGTGGCCTCGTGGTAAAGCAAATCGACGCCGTGCACGAGGTCGGCCAGGCTTTCTGTGTAGAGCGTGTCGGAGCAGAAAGCGTAGCTACGGGGCGGCTTGGGTTCGGTGGTGACATCGAAGTTGGCGACAAGCACGTTGCCGGCTTCATCGAGCACGTCTTCGCCGAGCGTAAGGCCCGTGAGCTGAGTGGGGGTGAGGCCAGCGGGTAACTTTTCCTTTACTAATGGCCGACGCTTGGGCAACTCCCGGAACAGGTAGCCACAGCACGGAATCCGGTGCCGCATGGGCAGTGTGTGCACCGTCACGTGTTTGTCTTCGTAAATCAAGGCGTACTGCGTGGTATCGACAACCGTGAAGTTCAGCTCGAAACTGAGTTGCGTGAACGAGTGCCGAAATTGCATGGTCAAGACTTCATCGAGGCCACTCGGGCCGAAGAGTTGCAGTGGCTCGGTGCGGCCGTTGAGGTGCATGGTGCCGAGCAAGCCAAACAACCCGAAATAATGGTCGCCGTGCAGGTGGGAGATGAAAATGGTTTGGATGCGCTGATGGCGCAACTTGTGTTCCATCAGGCGGCTTTGGGTGCCTTCTCCGCAGTCGATCAGGTACTGCGCGTTGCCCACGGTCAGAACCTGCGCCGTTTGGTGCCGGTCGAGAAAAGGCGTCGCCGACGCGCTACCCAAAATTTTCAGCTCAAACTCCATGTAAATTGATGAATGATTGAATTGTTAAATGGCTGACTGTTCAACGAGCCGTTTGAACGGTCAGCCATTTAACAATTCAGCCACGCAGCCATTCAATCATAAAAAGCAAATTGGTTGCCTGTTGTCAGTTACGGGAACCTGACAACTGACAACCAACAACTGACACCTCGAAACCTTATTCCTTGCTGGTCAGGTCACGCTCGATGGCGTGCAGGAAAATCCGGTCAATGCCTTCTTCCACGGTGGGCAGGATATGCAGTACCGATTCGAGCTTGCTGATGGTGATGAGCTTCATTACGTGGTCTTGCAGGCCCGTGAGCACCAACAAACCACCCGTAGAATTGCACAACCGATTGGCAATCAGAATGGAGCTGAGCCCTGAAGAATCGGTGTACTTCACGTTGGTGAGGTCCAGAATCAGGTTGTTGATGCCTTCAGCGTTGAGCTTCACAAATTCCGACTTCAGATCTGGAGCTACCGTTGTGTCTAGCTTCTTCTCGTCAATCGTAATTATCGTGTACGTTTCCTTTTTATCAATCGAGTACTTCATACCGTCGGTGGTTCGGGGTTTTTAGGGAGTTGCGAAGGTAACAAAAAAATGTTCGTTGGCCGTGTGTTCAGGTACCAACAAGAGAGGTTTAAAAAGGCTGCATCAACGGCTGGAAATTCCCTTGAAACCAAACGTCAAGGTGCTCCAATTACTTTGCCATTCCGCCTCTGGCAGGCTGGCAGGCACCATTTGCACGGCACTTACCATATACTGACCAGGGTTGGTTAATCGAAACAACACACGGCCGTTTTGGTTACTGTAGAGCTTGGTAATTTTCACTGGTTGGCCCGCCGACCGTTGCCATACTTGCACCAATTGGCCGCCCTTGGGTTGCCCGTCGGCCAGCACCCGAATCGTGAGCGAGCTACCGATTCTGAGGGCGTACGGGTTTTGCTCGGGAACCAGTTCTAGCGCCAGGCCCGTGGGCCGGCTCCAGGCCCGGGCAGTATCAGAAGTAGTTGGATTGCCCACTTGCACCAGCGTTTTGGCGCAGCGGCTGTATGCCTCCCGACCGGGCTTGTTCAGCGTGCCGCGCTGCTGGCGTTGCAGCAAGATATAATCGAGGCCGTCTTCCTTCAGATAAGCGTTGAATTTTTCGGCCTCAAGGGTGATAAAGGAATTGTTGGTGGCCAGCACCACCATGTGGGTGCCGGGCTGCGCAAACGTGACGTTCGGTTGCAGCGTATCGGCGGTTGTTGCCGCGGCTAGTAGGTCCTCTAAGCCAGGTGGCGTGTAGTGCGCCAACCGGGTAACTCGGTTGCTTTTGCCTGCCCACCGCTCACCGGTGAAATTTTCGCCCACGAAAAGGTGCAGGTTGAGCGTAGTGCCCGGCACAACAAAAAATTGCGGAGGCATCAGCCAGAATTCATGCGCCGCAGCCGTCAAGGCAACTATGGCGAACAGCAGGGCAGCAGCGTACTTTTTCTGCAAGAATGTAGGGAAGCTAAATAAAGTTGAAATGCTTGTTAGGTATTAAGTGGTACTATCACGCAAGAGGGACAATAAGGTGAAAAAGTCCACTATAATACAGAATTCCTCCTACTCATAAAATCAAACGATCTAGTGCCTGCTGGTTACTTTACACTCCACCGTATAAAACTGGTTTGGTAGCGGCAGGCTCGTGACTTCATCGGCTAAGACTACCGCTACCATTTTCCTTTCTATTGCCGCTCCAGGGCCAGCGTGTAGGCCCGGTCGTAGTAAATGCGCAGGTTTTTCCAGTCGAATATTTCGGCGTTGCTTTCCACGTTGTTGCGTTGCATGATCCGCTCGCGGCGGGTGAGAAGCACGAAATTCCAGAGCATTTCCGTCAACTCTTCGGCCGACTCGTCGAAGCTCTTTTCCTGGCGCTGTACCACATAAATCCCTTTGTCGTCGTGGCCCTCCACATGTTGCATTACGTAGTCGCCGAAACCTGATAAGTCGGAGGTGATGGCCGGTACGCCGCGGGCCACGCATTCGAGCGGGGTGTAGCCCCAGGGCTCGTAGTAGCTCGGAAACACGCCCAGGTGGCAGCCGCGCACAAATTGTCCGTATTCCATGCCAAACAAAGGCGAAGTAGGCGACACAAAATCGGGGTGATAGACAATCTTCACCCGGTCGTGCTGGTGGTTGATGAGGCCAGCTTGACGGACGAAGTTGAGGATGTCGTCGTTTTTGTCGTCGATGAGGTTGTGGGTGATGACGGAAGGCAGGCTGTTGGTTTTCCAGCTTTGCAGGGTGCGCCGGTAGCGCAGCTTCCAATAGTCATCCACCATGCCCGCCAGGTCGGGGAGGCGGTGGTCGGTGGAAGCGGCGGCGGCGTAGAAAAGTCGTTCGCCCACTTGCCGCTCAATGGCCTCACAGGTTTCGTGCACCCCGTCGAGAATGGCGCGGTTTTGCAGAAGCAGCGGGTCGATGCTGGTGAAGGGACGCTTGGTGATAAAGAACATCACCACGTTGCCTTCCAGCCCGCTTTGCTGGAGCCGGTAGTTTAAGCGTGCCAGCGCCTCTAGCGTCAGGTCGAAGCCCTTGTTGTGGTACTCGTAGCGGCCACTGGTAAACAAATACACCGTCTTGTCCAGGTCAAACGAGTAGCTCTGGAAGAAGTGCGCCATCACGAATTCGTGAATCTTGGCCTTGTACTGCTGGTGCAGGTTCTGGAACTCGTGCCCGGCCACAAACCGCTCGATGTTGAGCCCGTTCGGTAGCACTGCATCCGGAATTCTATCAAGCAAATAAATACACTCACGGACCGTTAGCTCGCTCACTGTCGTGAAGACGTGGGCGCCGTGGGCAGCGGCGCGCTCCATGGTCACGGCCGTCTCGATGTTGAAGTGCCGGGCCTCGGGCAGCCAATCCACTTGCATGAGATGGTCGTAGAAATTGGGGTCGTTCATGGCCAGGTAGCGGCCGAGCAGCGTGGCGTGCGTGGTAAACACGATGTGCACCGGCGTCCGGTCGCGGCGCAGACCCGGAATGGCAACGCCCGTCATCCACTCGTGGAAGTGAGCTACTATGCGCTGCGGCGGCACCACTTCGGCGGCCAGCACCTGCAAAAACAGCTTTGCCAAGTGGCCGAAGGCCTCTACCTGGTGCAGGAGGTCGTCGTGGTCGGGCGTGGGGATGCGGTGATGATCCCAGAGGTCGTACTTGATCTGGCCGAGCTGCGGATAGGCCTGAAACGGGTTGATGAGCACGGTGCGCGGGCGGCCCGTCACGAGCCATACGCCCAGGCACACGTCGTAGCCCATTTGGCGCATACGCCGTACCGCCCCGGCAAACGGGTCGGAGAGGGTGCTGAGCTGGTAATCGTCGTAGGCCTCGAATTCGCCCTGCGCCTGCTGCGGAAAGTGGGGGCCAAGCAGGCAATACCGATCTTCCCAGCCCTGCATGGTGGCGGGTACCTTGCTACGAATAACCGTGTAAATGCCGCCGACCTGATTGCAGACTTCCCAGGCTACTTCAACGAGTAAGGCATCGGGGGCAATAGGGGTGGGAGCGGAAGGAGGGACTTGCATACGGTGGGCGCTTGAGTGGAAGGCGGCAAGTTAGGTTTCTTGCGGAGTTTACCTAATGTTGCTCTACAGTGTACCGCATATAAAAAGCAGGGTTTCGTGGGGCCTCCAAGAAAAATCTGGAAGTCTCACAAAACCCTGAGCTTAAGGCCGCGCAACCGCGCGAGAAATTCTAGCCGGGCTCCTGCGAAATAATCAACACCGAATACGGTGCCAACCCGAACGTGCCGTAAAACGGCTGGTCATCATAAACACCTTCTTCGGCGTGCGTATCTAGGCTCTCGAAGTTGCCGAATTCCTCGTCGTAGCCTTCCCAGTCGGAGTTGAACCGTACGCGCCAGTTGCCGCCGCGGGGTAGCCCAATGGTGTAGGCTTCGTGGGTGCGGTTGGCAAAGTTGGCGAGCACAACGGTGGTGTCGCCGGGGCCGCTCTGGTCGCGCCGGATAAAGGCCAGTGTCTTGTCGTCGTTGTTGATGTGGTGTACCTCGGTGTGCTGACCCAGCAGGCCGCGCGTATGGCCGGCCAGGTTGCGGCGCAACGCAATCAGGTCGCGGTAGAGGTGCACCAAGCCCGCGTGCAATTCGGCGTGCTGCCATTCCAGGGGTTGATCGTCGGAGAAGTAGCCGTCGGCCAGCATTTCCTGGCCTTGAAATAGCATCGGAATACCTGGCGCCGTAAACACCAGCGCTGCCCCCAGCGTTGCGCGCTTCTTCGGAAACCAGCCGTGCGCATCACCCGGCATAATTTCCTCGGTCACGCGGCTCTTGCCGTTGGCTACCTCATCGTGGCTCTCGGTGTAGATGACGCGCTGAAAAGCGTCGCCGTTGTAGATGCCGGTCAAGGTTTCGGCTACCCGGTGCAAATCCCGTTCGTCGTCGTTGGGTGCTACCAGCGCATCGCGCACGATGTTGACGAAGGCCGCATCCCACTGGCTGGAGAAGCCTTGGCCGCCGTCTTCGGGGCTGCGGGTGATGTATTCGTTGCCTTGCAAGTCTTCGCCGATGGTGATTTTCCAGGGCATCCGGTCCCGGATTTCCTCGTTTATCCACTTCATCAAGCTCCAGCCTTCGGGCAGGTCGCGGGAGGCGTCGGAGGAGCCATCTACGTTGCGGATGTGGGAGATGGAATCGCAGCGCAAGCCATCAACGCGGTAGTCTTCCAGCCACATCAGGGCGTTATCGCGGATGTAGACCCGCACGGCGTCGCGGCCGTAGTCGGGGCGGTTGTGGCCCCACGGGGTTTCGGCGCGCCAGTCGTTGTAGAAGTAGATGCCACCGCCCTCGTTTTCCTGCCAGCCGTCGAACTGCCAGAGGTCTAAGTCGCCGGGGCCGAAGTGGTTGTACACCACGTCCAGAATCACGGCTATGCCGTGGCGGTGCGCCTGCTTCACCAGTTCTTTGAAGGCTTGCGGTCCGCCATAATCGGTTTCGAGGGCAAACGGGTGCGACGGATTGTAGCCCCAGGAGCGCCCACCCGGAAATTCGGTGGGCGGCATAATCTCAATGGCATTGATACCCAATTCGCGCAGATAGTCCAGCTTCTCCACCACATCAAGGAACGTACCCGGCTGCTCGGGATTGGGCGCGTTGAAAGTTCCGACGTGCAGCTCGTATATCACCAGTTCGTTCCAGGCAGGCATCTCGAAGTGGTCGTCTTCCCAATCGAAGCTGTGATCGGGCACGATGGAGTTGCCCGCCGAGTGGGTGACTTCGCGGGCATACGGGTCGTTGCGGGTTAGCTCGCCGAAGGGCGTGTCGAGCCAGAATTTGTATTCGGTGCCCACCTTCAGATCGGCAAAATCGGCAGCCCAATAGCCCTCAGTCTCTGAAGCAAGCGGATGGGACGTAGGGTCCCAATCATTGAAAGGACCTACTACGGATACAGCCGTAGCGGCCGGTGCCCAAACGCGAAACGTAGTGCCTTTGAGGTGTGGCAAAGCGCCCATGCCGATTTCGAGCACGGGGGTAGGAAGAGAAGCAGTTTTAGGCATTGGAGTAGAAGAAAATCAACCTGAAAGTTGACAGTTGAGTCTTCATACTGTTTAGGTTGCTTTTATGTTTTGATTGGCACTATAAGACGTTGATACTGGACTATATAATGTTTGCTGCCAAAGCCAGAGGATTGTCCTTGGTTGGTGTGCCTGTCAGCAAGCAAAGCTGCGGCTGATGTTTCACTCCCTGATATGACTCTAGGAGTCTATAAGTAGCGGGGCTGGCCGGGCAAGCCACGAGCTAGCAGCGGGATAGAGTTGCAGAAGCCGGAAAATATGCTGTGTTTCCCATATGAACGACTCAACTGCTCCTGGCCCTATCGTTTTGTACCCCAAGAACCGCGTCCGGATGGAGCGGGCGAAAGGACTCAGCCACTTGGTGCCGGCCATGGTGTTACTGGGTGGGTTGTTGGGCGTAGTAAGCGGGCGTGAGCCGTTCACTGTGCTGGTCGGGCTAGAGGTGCTGGTGGGAGCCTGCTACGTGCTGCTTTTGGTGCGGGAACTACGCCACTTGCAACTCCATCCGCACCACTATGAATCGGTAGCGTGGCTGGAGTTGGCATCTGCCGGTATCTTAGCGCTGGAAGGCTACCACATCTGGCACCGCCACCACGAAACGGCATTGCGCACCGGCGAGCATAAATTTCACGTGTTGCCGTGGCTGTATGCCGGATTGGCGGTTTGGTATGTGGGTTTGGCTTTCGGGATAAGCCGGCTGTATAAGCGCCGCCACCTGCACCTGCACGCCGAAGGTTTTAGCGGCCGAACGCACCCGTTTCGGCGGCGCTTCGCCTATACATGGGCCGAGGTAAAGCACTTGGAAGAAAGCGGCCCAGCCGATGTGCTGGTGCATCATAGCAACGGCCAACAGAGAAAAATCTCCTTTGCCAATGTGCATGATGGCTCGACCCTGCGGGACCAACTGCTCGCGCATGCCGCCCGCTCGCCGCAGTCCTAACGCGTAGAGCCTTCAGCCTCCGTGTTACAGCACGCCTGCTGGCTGCGGGGCCAGAGGCTGAGAAGGCGTCGGCTGCGGTTTCGGTTGCTTGGCCGATGCTTTCGTGACAGCCGGGCTCCAATGCGAGTTGTTGCAGCGCGGGCAAGGCTTGGCTGGCGTTTGCGACGAATGAACGAGGTTGCCGCAGCGCGTGCAAGCATAGGTGTCGGGCACGTGCTGCTGCTGCTTGATGTAATCCTGGTCCCAATTGGGAGCGAGGGTCAGGCCGGGTTGGGGCTCGTCTTGCTCGATGAGGGTGAACGAGCCGTTGGCTTCCATGTACAAGCGCTTCACTTGCCCTAGGTTGTCGATGCCTTCGCTGCGCAGCTTGGCAAACACCCGCTCCTGCGAGAGCACCGCTCTGGCCATGTCATCAAAGCGGAGGCAACCGTCTTCCACCATGATACCAATGTCACCCTGCGAAATTTCCTCGAAACGGCTGCTGTGGAACGTGGCCCGCGCCACCAAGCGCTGCCCCACCACCAGAATACTAGCCACCACCAGCGGCGGCAGCAGCCCCCGGTCGGGCGCCAGCACCGACACGCCGCCCGCCGCCGCCAACGATACCATTGCGGCTAGTTCGTTGCGACTCAGCTGCTGCCCCATGCGCTTGCCCATCAGGCGCATAGAACCGACCAGAACCACGTAAATAAACGTAACCCGAATAACTGCTTCCAGCAAAAAGCTCCACGGTACATCCCCGAGAAACAGGCGCATGGCATCAAACAACTTGAAATCAGACATGGGAAAGGCGAAAGGGTAAGGTTGTGAAGTTGACGTTTTAAGAAGCTGTTCAAGGCAACAAAAAACTGTCGGCAGAGTGTAGAGACGCTAGTAAGCGTCTCGTCGGCTGGGCCAGAAGACCTGATCCGCTCAACGACGAGGCGCTTCACTAACAGCCTAAAAAATCAACTTAAACAGCTGTTAGAGGCCTGGTTTGCGCAAGTGAAACGTCAACTTCACAAACCCACCACCTCGCCATTTCAGCTTATGGCGGTGGTCCAGTGGTCGTGGCCGCAGTTGATGCAGCGGTTGCCGGCGTGATGCTGGGACTGGGCCGGCTGGCCGCAGTGCAGGCACACGCGCTGATCGGGGGCCGGAGTGAGCGAGGTTAGGATCGTCTGGTCTTTGGCCGGCAGCACACTCAGGCCGGGCCGGGCCGGTTCTTGTTTGAAGACGCTGAAGTTGCCGTCGCCTTCCAGGTAGATTCGTTTCACTTCCCCGAGCTGCTTGATTTTTTGGTCGCGCAACTGGGCGTACAATTCATTGTGCGAAATAGATTCGGCGCGCATCTGCTCGATTTGCAACACGCCATCTTTGGCGAGCAGGGTCAGGTCGCCTTGCAAGGCCACTTCCACTTTGCGGCTTTTAAGGGCCAACCAGTTGAGGCCGCGCTGAAAGCATAGAATGCACACCAGCAGCAGGGCCGTAGGCAGCAGCCCCCGATTGGGAATTTGCATGGCTACCGACACAATACCCCCAAGCATAATCATCACGCCCAGTTCGGTGATGGTGAGTTGGGCACTCATGCGCTTGCCCAATAAGCGCATCACTACCAGAAAAAACAGGTAGATCAAAATGGTGCGCACCACCACTTCCCACGCGAAAGTGCCCGGCGTATCGCCGAACAGAATGCGCTGCCAATCACTGAGATAAATATCTTCCTTCTTCATTTAACTCGCTGTAGTACCTTGTAGTCATAGGGCTAAACGAAGGGCTTTAGACCAGCGTTGCAGCGGGAAAAACTGAATGTGGTCCGTATAAACCCGGATTTCTTTTTGCGCTTCAGGCTGACCTTGTGGGGTTAGGAGCCTAGAGCAGGACTTTTTGGAAGGTTTCGCAACTTGCAGCCGCTTGCCGCGGTTCTTGTATCCCAACTAGCAGTTTTATTCGTGCCCCGCCCCAAACCTGTCATCTACGGCCTTTATTCCTGGACGCCCGATTATGGCTTCCGTTACATTCATCCGGCCAACCGCCGCACCTTCGAGTGGCTGGAACCGGTAGGTAAACTGTTCGAGAAAATCGACGAAACCGAAGACTGGATTCTGCTGCGCTACGACGAGCAGCAGTTTAAAGTCAGCGGCGAGTTATTCAAGGAGTTATACGGCAAGCCGCCCTTCAGCTTCGGCGACTTGGTGGAAGAAGTTAGCCCCGAACCCGGCGAGCCGGCCCATGAGGGCCTGGTATCGGACGTGTATTGGGACGATGCTACGCACACGGCCCGCTACCAGATAGTGGAGCGCAAACGCAAGCTCAAGCGGGTGTTTGAAGCCGACGAGCTGCGGCTCAAGTAGCCTTTTTACTACACGCGGCTCTCTTGCTTGTTCTTTCCTTTAAACGCAGCAAAGCGCCTGCTTATCGCGGAAGCGCAGTCTTAACAACGACTCGCTCCGTGATAAAAAGGTGCTTTGCCGCGTTTAGAATGACTGCTTTTCAAGGGCTGTTACAGCCCTGCCACAATACCTGTTATGATAGCCACCACGGCCAGCAGCACCAGACCGAGGTAAAGCGGTAGCACAAACCTCCACCACGCGTCGAACCGTACGCCGCACACGGCCACAATAGCCATGAGGGCGCCATTGGTGGGCGTGACTAGCTCGCAAAGGCCCGCGCCGTACTGAAAGGCCAGCACCGTGACTTGGCGCGAAAGGCCAATAAGGTCGGAGAGGGGCACTAGCAGCGGCATGGTGAGCACCGCCTGCCCGCTCACCGACGGCACCGGCAAGTGCAGCGCCGTGTGCAGCCCCAGCATTCCCAGCGCCGACAACGCAACGGGTAGCCCCGCCAGCGGCGCCGAGAAGGTGTTGACGATGGTATCCACGATCTGGCCCTGCTCTAGCACCACAAAAATGGCGCGGGCAAAGCCGATAAGGATGGCCGAAAATGCCATGTCGCGGCAGCCACTGATAAAGCTTTCGGCGGTGCCGGTCAAACCTAAGCCGCCCACCAGACCAGCAACTACACCCAACGCAAAAAATAGGGCCGCCATCTGCTCGAAGTCCCAGCCGAGCTGCAACACCCCGTAGGCAAAGAAAGCAAACGTGACCAGCAGCAAGGCCAGCACCAACCCGTGTCGGCCGGCACGGGTTGCTTCGGTTGGGTCCTGCTCTGCTTCGGGCGCTACGCGGTGGCGCACGGCGTAGCGCACCGTACCAACAATCCAGAAGGCAACGGCCAGCACCAGAAAAGTCGTACGGAAGCCCCCGCCCGAGAGCAGCGGCAATTGTGCCAGCTTCTGCGCCACGCCCACCTGAAACGGATTGAGCGGGCTGAACGCCGCCCCTACGGCGGCTGAACCCAGGCTAACGGCCGCCGCCGTTAGGGCCGGGTACCCAATACGGCGCATAAGCACGAGCAGCACCGGAATCAGCGGAATGATTTCCTCCTGCATGTTTTCCAGGGCCCCCATCGTGGCGAAGAGCACGGAGATAATAGGAATGACCATGGCCTCGCGCCCCCGAAACCGGGCCAGCAGCCAGTCTACGCCGTGGCGCAGAGCCCCGGTATGGTCCACCACGGTGAAAGCTCCGCCGGCCAGGAACACCAGAAAAATAACGGAAGCCGCCTCAATCAAGCCTTTCGGAATATCGACCAGGGCTTGCAAAGGGCTGACGGGGGAGTTGGGCACGCGGTGGTAGGAGCCCGCCACCACTACGTCGCGCCCCGTCGCCTCGTCGGGGCGCCGTTCAAACACGCCCGCTGGCAGCACGTAGCTCAACAGGCAAGCCAGCAGAATAAACCCAACCAACAAAACCAGCGGGTGCGGAAAGCGAATCGTCTTCATGCCGCGAAGGTAGCGGCCGGAGCGGGTGCTTTAACGGATTCGCTATCCTAATCAGCAGGGCCCGAGCGAGGCGTCAGAACCACTGAAACCTTGGCCATCGTATCTTCGGGTTTCAGTTAGCTCCTCATGAACCTGCTCGTCTTCAAAAAGCTCCCGATGGGTCAGCAGGCCGACCTCTTGCGTCGGCACGGCCATTTTTTGGCTGAGCGGCGCGAAGACAGTTTCCGCCTGCGCCTGTACGCGCTGAGTGATTTCTATGCCGAGGAATGGCGCGTCCACGATGAAGACCACATTCTCTTCATCCACCTGTTTCAGCATTCCGGAGGGCTAAGCGAATATCTGGCGAAAATTCGGTTGCCCGAAGTGTGAACTAGCTTGGAGTGGAGTCTAAAAAGGTGCCGGCCGAGCAGTTACCCTTTTCTGATAGTTTTTGGAAAAGCTCAGTGAAGAGTATCACTGCTGTAGTGAGTTGTACAATTGCTACGTGGCGTACGGCCTTTGAGAAGTCCGGTAACGCCTCGCCTTGTGCTTGGTAATATGCTTTGCCTTCTATATTGACGGCATGAAACCGTCCCGTCTTCTGCCTTTACTGCTCGCACAACTCAAATTCGCGTCGAGCTACTTGCTGGCCAGTCGCACCTACGAGCTGCACCGCGACGAATACCTCTACCTCAACTACGGCCGGCATCTGGCTTGGGGTTACCTGGAAGTGCCGCCCCTCACAGCGTTGCAAAGCTGGCTCACGCTGGCCATGGGCGGCGGGTGGGGCTGGGTGAAGTTCTGGCCTATTCTGTGGGGCAGCCTCACGGTGTATCTGGTGGCGCGGCTGGTGCAGCACCTGGGCGGCGGCTGGTTTGCGGTGGGGCTGGCGGGTATCGGCTACTTGGTGTCGGCGTATGCCCGGCTCAACTTTCTGTTTCAGCCCAACTCGTTTGAGGTGCTGGCTTTCACGGCCGCTTCCTACGCGCTGGTGCGCCACGCGCAAACCAGCCGCCCCCGCTACCTCTACGCGCTCGGCGTGATGCTCGGGCTGAGTATGCTTAACAAGTACACCACCTTGTTTTATGCCGGGGCGCTGCTGGCGGGTTTGCTTTTAACGCCGCAACGCCAGCTTTTCTGGCATCGCCATTTGTGGGGTGCGGCCGGGCTGGCATTGTTGCTGTGGCTGCCCAATCTGGTGTGGCAGCTAGCCCACGGCATTCCGTTCCGCCACCACATGGACTTGCTCCACGACACGCAACTCGTGAACATGTCGGCAGCCGACTTTTGGAAAGAGCAGCTGCTATTTTGCTTCCCGGTGGTCTGGGTGTGGCTGCCCGGCCTGGTGGCGCTGCTGTTTTACCGGCCGTTCCGGGCCTACCGCGCCGTGGGAGTAATCTATTTGGCGGGCCTGCTGATCCTGACCGTATTGCGCGGTAAGGGCTATTATGCGCTGGGGTATTATCCGGTGCTGCTTTCGTTTGGGGCGGTGTGGCTGGAGCGGCAACTAGCGCCGTTGCGGTTCGGGGCGGTGGCCCGGCCGGTGCTGCTGGTGTTGCCGCTGGTGCCCCTGTTTTGGTTTCTGCCGTTCATTTTCACGCTCTACGCGCCGGCGCACATGCAACGTATCGGCTCACGCTATGAAAGCCTGGGGGTGTTGCGCTGGGAGGATGGCAAGAATCACCCGTTGCCGCAAGACTACGCCGATATGGTAGGCTGGCAGGAACTAGCCGACAAAACCTGGCGAGCTTACCAAACCTTGCCCGCCGCTACCCGCGCCAACACCCTCATCAAGTGCGACAACTACGGCCAGGCGGGCGCCATCAACTACTACAACCGGAACCGGCCGCTGCCCATTGCCAACAGCCTCAATGGCAGCTACTTATTTTGGTTTCCACCGCGGCCTGCGCAGCCCTTTCGCCATCTGTTACTCGTGGGCGAAGGAGAGCCCACCAAACTGGTTCCGCACTTCCGCGACTTCCGGCAGGTCGGGGAAATCACCAACCCGTATGCGCGTGAGAAAGGCACGACCATCTACGTCGGCACCGACCCCGATTCCGCTATTCTGAACCTGGTTTACCGGGAGCACCGCGCCGAACTGGCCGCCTGGGAAGGCCACAAGTAGCAACCATCAAGCAAGCCGTGGCACGATTAAAGGCTTGAAGCAGTTCTGTCTGCGCCTGCTTCATCTGAAGTGAAATTCAAGGTGACGTAGGCGCGCCTCAATAACTTTGCCGGAAGCGCCCCGTACCTGAACCTGTCTGTCGGAGTGCTGTGCTCTCGGCTCCCTGTTTCATTGTTGACCCCGAATAGTGTCCAAGCAAGCCGTATGTGGATAGTCTTTTCTTTACTGGCCGCCTTAACGGCCGCTGTCGTCGTCACGCTTTCCAAGGCGGGCATCAAGAATGTAGATTCGAGTTTGGCTTTCGCCATTCAATCGGTACTGATTGTGCTGGTCGCCTGGAGCGTAGTGGCCTGGCAAGGTAACCTCCCCAATGTAGCGGCCATTGACAGCCGGAGCTGGGCGTTTCTGATTGCCGCCGGCGTAATCACCTGCGTTTCGTCGTTGCTCTCGTTTCGGGCCCTGTCGCTCGGCAACGCCTCCCGCGTTTCGCCCCTCGACAAGGTGTCGCTGGTGTTTGCTATTGTATTGTCGGTGGTGTTTCTGAAAGAGAAAGTAAGCTGGCAGGTGATGCTCGGGGCAGGCCTGATGGTGGTTGGCGCTGTAGTTATTGCTGTAGCCAAGCCCGCTGGGGAATAATAAAGAATAGAGGTAGTAGCGCAAGTTGTAGATGACAGGCAGCAAGATGGGGCAAAACCTTAATTAGTAGGGTTCTTATCAGATGATCTGCTTCGTTCATCACACTAGGTAAGTTGCGCGGCTACTTGCCAACGACGCGACGTGAGCTGCACTGTACCAGTTGTTTTCGGTTCCTTATTTCCTTCTGCTCCGTCTTTTAAGCTCAGTTGTTGTTCCCGCTTTATAATGCCACTGTTGCTGCCAGAGCAAAGGCTCAGGTTTCCAATTCAAGCAATTACGCACACAGGTGCAACAGGAGCAGTTGAATACAAAATCGTTCAGTATATAAAATACAATAAATTGTAATTTATATAGAATGCGAATAATGAAGATTCGAGCATGATTGTACGGCGAATAATTACAATCGAAGATAAACGCTGGATTTGGTATGACAGGCAAATTACAGCCTTTGAACGCTGCAAAGAACGTATTAAACTATAGCTTGAAGCGGTTGAAATTAATAAATATAGTTACTCGATAATTTGAATTATAACTATAAGAATCCCTAGTTTTAGATTTCAATATATTTATACTTTATTAGGATTACGAGTGCCGTTCTATTATGTACTCCGCTGTGTTTTTTACACGCTGCTATTCTGTGTCAGCACGGGCGCAGCCGTGGCGCAGGATGTCCCCTACGTCCCGTTCTACTCACCCGACACAATCCAAGCGTATGAATTGGCCTTAGCCCAGCGCAACGCAGTGCGAAACCATTTGGCGGTGCCCAAGACGGGTAACGGCGAGTACCGGGACCACTACAAGCGTATTGTGCAGGAGGCTTCCTCGGAAGTATACAACTCTGTTCGCTACTCGGCTTTGCTCGACCCGGTGCTGAACGCCTTTGTGCAAAAGGTATTTCAGCAAGTGGTAAAAGCCAATCCGCAGCTACCACCTACCCAACTGGTACTCACCAAAAACCCCGAGCCCAATGCCCGTGCCGTGGGCAATGGTACCATCATCTTGAACGTGGGCTTGCTGCCAACTCTCGAAAACGAAAGCCAGCTAGCCTTTATTATTTGCCATGAACTGGCCCATGCGCAGTGCCGCCACATGGAAGCCGCTATTGCCGAGCGACTTACTACGTTGCATAGTCGGGAGTTGAAGCGCGAGGTCCGTCGTATTGTGCAGGCCGAGTACAACATCAATTCCAAGATGAAGGCGCTGGTAATGGGAATGTCGTTGAACAACTCGTACCACCAGCGGCAACACGAGCGGCAGGCCGATTCCCTCGGGTATGTGCTCTTAAAACGCAGCCACTACGACGCTCCCCAGGCGTATCGGGCGCTGCAACTGCTCGACAAGATAGACGAGGCCACCTCAACCGCGCAACTGGAACTAGCGCGCTACTTCAGCTGCGCCGAGTTTGCAAGGAAGTTTGAAGCAGCGCCGGCGAAATCCCAGTCAATTTTTACGGTGCAAACTCCGCAAAAAACGGCGCTCGAAACCACCGATACCCTGAAGTCGCACCCCGACTGCGCGAAACGGATGCGCTACGTTCACGACTTGGCCCAAGGACAAATAGCGGAAGGGCCCCAGGCTGTAACGCCGGAGTTTGCCCGGCTACGCGCCATTAGCCGGCTAGAGGTGGTGCAAAGCTGGTTCGACACCGATTGCTACGACCACGCGCTGTTCGATGCGCTGCTGTTGCTACGCGAAGATCCGCAAAACGCCTACCTGCGCTCAGTGGTGCAGTTGTGCTTGTTTGAGTTGCGCCAACACCTGGTTAGCCACAGCTTCAACGAAGTGGTGTCCACGGTGTCGCGCCACAACCCAGAGAACTTCAACCAGCTGCTTAACACGCTCTACAGCCTGCGCAGCACTGATTACCAGGAGCTTAGTGCCTGTTTTGCGCAAACAACCAGCACCGAAGCAGGTGCTACCCGCAACGAGTATACCCTGGCGGCGGCATACGCCGCGGCCGCTCTAACCGGCAATGCTGCGCGGGCCGTCGCTTTACAGAAAGAGTATCTCGCCCACTATAAAAGCGGCCGGTTCACAGCCCGGCTTTTCCCATCAACTGCTTTAAAAGTTTCTCCTAAATAATCTGTTTCCAATTTTCAACCCATCTATTCTCATCTTATGATGCAATTTAAACGCACGCTATTGGCGGCTATGCTTACTTTATCGGCCTCGGCGGCGGCTCTTGCGCAAACGCAAACCTTGGATGGCATTGAGCGGATGCCGCGCGCTGGTATCTCGCCCATTTATGCCGGCAACGAGGTAAAAGGCTATATCCTGTATGCAAAAGGCGACAAAGCTGACCGCAAAAACGACAACTACCGTCTCGACTTCTTTGATCAGGACCTAAACAAGGTCTCGAATATCACGATTCAGAAGCCCGCGGGCCGGTACGCGCTGCTCCAAAATTCCTTTAACGGAACGGCCTTCGGCTTGTATTTCTGCAACTTCAAGGAGGGGACGCTGGAAATGGAAACCTACGATACCAACCTAAAAAAGCTAGGTTCCAAGGTTATCGAGGATCTATCGAAGGTCGATAAGATGGTCATCAGCCAGCATATGAGGAATGATGGCAACAGCGAAAACAACCTCGCCGACCTGAACCTGACGCCAATTCCGGACAAGGGCTTCGTGCGCAACAGCTACGACGGCATGATGAAGGGCTACGCCTTGCAGATGTACGATAACAACCTCAACCCCAAGTGGCGCTTGGCTTCCGATCCTAAGTCGAAATCTTACGAAAGCATTTTGATTCGGGAAGTCACCGATAAGTACATCTTGGGCATGATCATGCGCCGCGACGGGATGATGTCGAAGAAAATCGAATCATACATGGTGGCTATTGATGTGAACACAGGGAAAAAGGTGCTGGATCAACCCGTGGAATCCAGCAAAACCGAGCAGTTGTCTCTCAGCTCGCTCACCTTCGATAAAGATAAAGGGGAATTCATTGCCATGGGCGAATACTACAAGCTTGACGACAAGCCCTTTGTGCAAAAAAGCCAAGGATTTTACATCAAGCGTTTCGCTGAAACTGGTAAGATGCTAGGCATAAAACCGTACAGCTGGCAGAAAGAAGTGAAAGCGGCTCTGCCCGCCGAAGCGAAGGCTAGCATGGAGGAAGGCTATGTGAATTACACCCATTCCATCTTGAAAGGGGCCGACAACAAAATGTATATCGTGGCCGAGCAGTTTAAAATTGTGGCCGACGGCATGGGTATAGCAATGACGGCACTAGGCGGGAAAGCTTCCGTTACGAAGGGCCTTATTGGCAACATGATGATCTTCGAGCTGAGCCCAGAATATGCCCTCAACAGCATCAAGTTCTATGGCAAAGACCCTTCAAAGGCTTTGCTGCCTCCCGGAGCCGGCTTTGCGGGTGCGGGTTTGCTAGGCCAAGTAATCAAGTCGCAGGGCGATTTTGATTATCAATTCACGCAAAAGAACAACGCTAATTCGCTCTTCAACGTGGTGTATATCAACTACGACAAAGAGAAGGGCGAGGCGGCCAAGAAAGTTATCGGCAACATTGCCTTCGGTGAAAACGGCAAGTTTACCATCGATAAAATCGACGGTACGAGCACCGCTACTTCCTCGTTTGTGTACCCGGCCAAGCCAGGCTACGTGATGATAGTAGATTATCTGAAAAAGCAGAGCCAGTTGGGTATGAAGCTCGTGAAGCTAAATATCTGATTTAGTAGGTGTACCAAAAATGAGAAAGGCCCGGCATTGCCGGGCCTTTTTGCGTGGTTAGGGGCGCAGCATGTGAATGTGCGGGATGCCGTCTTCTAGGTAGCCCTCGCCGTGCTGTTGGAAGTTGAAGCTCTCGTAAAATTCTTTCAGGTAGAGCTGCGCCCCGATTTGGATAGGCTGCTCGCCAAATAACTTGGCCACCGCCGCAAGAGACTGTTGCAGTAACTCCCGACCCAAGCCGTAGCGCCGGAATTTGGGGCTTACCACCACGCGCCCGATGCTGGCCTCGGGGTAACTGACACCAGCGTCGAAGAGGCGGGCATACGCGGCCAGTTCGCCGGTTTCGGTGTACCCCAGCAGATGATAAGCCAGTTGGTCTTGCCCGTCTATATCCTGAAAAGCGCAGGTCTGCTCCACTACAAACACCTCGGAGCGCAGTTGAAGCAGGGCGTAGAGTTCGGAGAGGGAAAGGGCGGCGAAAGGCTTGGTGGTCCAGGTTAAGGTCATGAACGAAAGGAAAACAGGAGGGAGTGCTAAGATGCGGGGAATAGCGGAACGCCGACAAGTGCAAGCGTAAACTCCACCACAGCGCTAACGGTACGTCCTGCGTATACCCTCCTCTACTCCGGCCGCGTTGCGTGCCCACAACCACACTTCTATGGATTATATTCGTTTGGGAGGCACTGGCCTCAAAGTCTCTAAAATATGCTTGGGCTGCATGACCTACGGCACGCCTACTGAGCGTTGGCCCTGGGCCCTGAACGAAGAGCAAAGCCGCCCGTTCATTCAGCAAGCCCTGGAACTCGGCATCAACTTCTTCGACACCGCCGACGTGTACTCCAACGGCGCCAGCGAAGAAGTGGTAGGCCGGGCCTTGCGGGACTTCGCCAAGCGCGACGAAATTGTGCTGGCTACCAAAGTGTACAACCCCATGGGCCCTGGCCCCAACCAGCGGGGCCTCTCGCGCAAGCACATTATGAGTGCCATTGATGCCAGCCTCCAGCGCCTCGGCACCGACTACGTGGACCTCTACCAAATCCATCGGTGGGACTACAACACGCCCATCGAGGAAACGCTGGAAGCGCTGCACGACGTGGTGAAAGCCGGCAAGGCCCGCTACATCGGCGCCTCTTCGATGTTTGCCTGGCAATTCGCCCAAGCCTTGTACTTGGCTGATAAGCACAACTGGACCCGCTTCGTGAGCATGCAGCCGCACTACAATTTGGTGTACCGGGAAGAGGAACGCGAGATGCTGCCGCTCTGCCAAGACCAAAACATCGGCGTAATCCCTTGGTCGCCGCTGGCGCGCGGGCTGCTCACAGGTGGCCGCAGCAAAGAGCGCAATGAAACCGAGCGCGCCCGCACCGATAACTTCGGCAAATCCCTCTACGGCCGCGACGACGATTTTGCGGTGGCCGACCGCGTAACGGAAATAGCCCAGGAACGCGGCTTGCCCAACGCGCAAGTGGCGCTGGCCTGGATGCTGGCCAAACCTGTCATCACGGCGCCCATTGTGGGGGCTAGCAAACCTGGCCACCTAGAAGATGCCGTAGCGGCGGTAAGCGTAAAGCTTTCAGGGCAAGAAATCAAGCGACTCGAAGAGCCGTATCAGCCTCACCCGGTATTGGGTTTTTCGTAAGCAGGAGTTGCTTGCTACGCTGTTTGCAAGGCCGGTTCATATCCAACCCAACACCTGTCCTTCCGACGCAGGAGAAATCTGAGTGAAGTCTTTCAACGAATCAAGTCAGATTCCTCCTGCGTCGGAAGGACAGGTGTTGGGTTGGTTAGCTCTTTTAAAAGGGCCTTTTTCTGTTCACTTCAGATTTCACTACCTATGAAAACCTTGTTTTTGTTGCTCTCGCTGGCTTTTGCGGCCTGCTCACCGGTGCGCGTAGAGTCGACCAGCCAAACGTCAGGAGTTAATTTCTCGGCCTACAAAACCTACAACTTCATGGACGTAACGGCCCGCAATGAGGCCGCTTTCCAAGGCTCCGGTGCAGGCATTGAAGAATTGAAAGCGGCCGTAGCTCGCGAGATGGAACGCCGTGGCTACCAGCGCGCCGATTTGCCCGACCTGTTAGTTAACATCGGCGTCGTGACGCAGGAAAAGGTACAGACCCGCGAGACGACCATCTACGAAGCGCCCCGCTACATCGGGCAGCGCCGCTACCGTTGGCAAAGTGAGGAAGTGCCCGTCGACCGTTATGCGGAAGGCACCGCCACGATTGACGTGGTAGATGCCACTCGCAACGAGCGAATCTGGCAGGGCGTAGCCGCTAGCACGCTCTCCAAAGACCCCGAAAAACTCGCGTCCCGCATCAACGAGGGCATTACCGAAATGTTCGAAAAGTATCCGGTAGCGCCTAAGCAGTAATTTATGGAGGGTAATTTTTTCGGGCGTATACTATAGCGCGAAGCCTGCGCTTCGCGTATCGAGGAACAAACGGTACCGCGTAGATGCACGTCGTTCAACCTCAGCAACCATACGCAAAGCGTAGGCTTCGTGCTACAGCCTGCCTCTACCTGCTGCTTACCTTATCTAGTACGGCCACTACATCTTTGGTGGAGACTTTCTGGCCGGTTTCGGCGGCGCGGTAGATGGCCTCAATGATTTGCATGTCGCGCAGGCCCATTTCGCCGGGTACGCGGGTGGGTTTGTTGTTGAGAATGCAGTCAGCAAAGTCGTCCATTTGGCGGGCTTGCTGGGGCACGTTTTCGACGTTCATCGGGCCCTGGCTGGTGCGACCATCGAGGCCGCCATAGCCGAAGGCGGGTTGTAGCTCCATCCAGCCTTTGGTGGCTTCGGCGCGCAGCAAACTGTTCATGTTTTCGGCGTAGCTGGTGCGGCAATCGGCCACGGCCCCGTCGGCGAATTGCATCTGCCAGTTGATGCCGGCTTCCACTTCCTTGAACAGCACCGGGTCGGTTTTGGGCGTGAACTTAGCCGTGACGGACACCGGCAACTCGCCTTTAGTGTAGATGATGCCCTGCACGCAGTAGATGCCCATGTCCATGAGCGGCCCACCGCCGGCTAGCTCCTTGTCGAGCCGCCACGACATGCCCCCGGCCCGGAAGCCATTGTCGGCCCTCATTTTCTTGATGGGGCCGAGGACCTTTTGCTGGCCCAGGCGCATCATTTCCTGGTTGTGGGGCTCGAAGTGCAAACGGTACCCGATGCTGAATTTCTTGCCCGCTTTCTGCATGGCGGTAATCATCCGGCGGCAGTCGGCGGCGGAAGTGGCCATGGGCTTCTCGCAGATAACGTGCTTACCCGCGCGGGCGGCGCGCTCTACGTACTCGGCGTGCAAACCCACGGGCAGCACGATATAGATAATGTCGATGGCCGGGTTGTCGGCAATCCGGTCGAAGGTTTTATAGTCGTAGACGTTCTGGTCGGGAATCTGGTACTGCTGCTTCCATTGCGTGGCCTTGGTGGGCGTGCCCG
Source organism: uncultured Hymenobacter sp. (assembly GCF_964242765.1). Taxonomy (NCBI): domain Bacteria; kingdom Pseudomonadati; phylum Bacteroidota; class Cytophagia; order Cytophagales; family Hymenobacteraceae; genus Hymenobacter; species uncultured Hymenobacter sp. The sequence continues at coordinate 108,873 of NZ_CAXTBM010000004.1, read as the reverse complement.
TCACGATGCCCGCTAACTTGCAGAGCTTGGTTTTCTGCAAGGCCGGCGCCAACTGCCCCGAGCTGTAGCCGCCCAAACCCACCAGCGCCACCCCGAGCTGCTTACCCGTCTGCAAGGCCTCCAGGCTGGCGGGCCCGTAGCTGATTTCGTCTAGCCACGCCAGCGACCCGCCTAAAGCCGAAGTGCCTACCAGCGTAGCCCCCACCCCTAACGAGAAGGTGCGCATAAATTCCCGACGGGAAGCAGAAGAAGAGGAGTCAAAGGTTTTCATAGCAGGGAGTTGGAGGTGTTAAGGAGCACGACGTACGTAGCAAGCCAGTGGATTTCGTGCCAATATTTCAAGAGCAAACGGCCGCAAAAGAATCCAGCTACTCAGTACTTGCGCTTTACTACTAAGGCGTACCTGATTCCGCGGCTGATGGTTACGCACAAAGCCCCGACAGTTCACGTAACTGCTGGGGCCTGCGTTGTTACTTCATCTAAGAGGGTATAGAGAAAATCCGCCAAAGCCCACTGAAACGTCATGCTGAGCGTGTGGAAGCCTCTCTACCACTTCATTCTAACAAAGCGGGAGAGAGGCTTCGACATGCTCAGCATGATTTTCTAAAGACTTTCCCTACAAGCTCTAAATAACTAGCAACGGCTCTGTCCTTCCGACGCAGGAGGAATCTGAGTTAGTTCTTTGAACGTGTTTTCCTCAGATTCCTCCTGCGTCGGAAGGACAGGGTCGTGTTTGGGTGAGCACTGGCAAAACAATCAGCGCGGCTTGCTGGTGTCGCTTAGGCCGTTGACTAGAATAGGCAAAGTGCCGAAGAGCAGCACGATCTTCCGGTCAGCCCACGGAATGCCGGGAACGAGGCTACTAACGATTAAAAACAGCGGTGGACTTGCTAGGCCAATGCCGACGTGGGTGCGGAAGCTGATGAGCGGAAACGGGCCGGGCGGCGGAAAATTGGTAATGGCCGCCGTAGTGCCTTCCAACAGCCCGTGGCCAACTATGAGCATGGCTGCTCTGCGGTTGCGCTGCCACATCCAGGCGGCCAAGCCCATAATGGCCGGGAAAACCAGTAGATCGAAATACGCGTGTGCTCGCGGCGAAATCGGTTTGGGCACACGTTGCACCAACAAGCTAGCCCCAACTAGCGCGTTGGCCGCGGCTTGCGTTAGCCACGAATTAAATTGCGCCATATACCTCTACTATCGTTACTTCCACTTCCTCTATTGGCGCTGAAGTCGCGTCCGTCAGATTGGCCTCGGCCGTGCCGTTCGCCTCGGTCATGGTAGTGGTTTCTGCCGGGCCGTTTTGGTTGTCACGAGAGGATTTGCCGAGCATCCAGGCGGCGGTACCGAGGCCAAAAAGAGCCGCAGCTGTCAGCAGCGGATGCTTTTGGGCTTTCACATAATAGCTACCCGAGCGAAACCAGCCTTCGTGCGAACCACGCTCGCGCAAGCCGTAGCCAGCCTGGTACAAGCCCGAGGTTTCGTGGTTGCGTGAAGGGCGCTTGGGGTCGATTTGAGTGGGATAGATGAGGGCTTCCATAATCTTATCCATGAGCCGCGGCGCGAGGTGGCCGACCGCCGCCAGGGCTTTGGCTTGGAAGCCCACGTACATGTCGCGCTTGGGGTGTGCGGCCGCAAACAGAATAGCTTCGGCTACAGCTTCGGGCGGATAGACCATGCCCCGGTGGGCTACCTGGCGCTCATAGTAGCTTTGGGCGTGCTCGTTGTAGGGCGTGTCGATGCGGCCGGGGTGAATGAGCGTCACCGAAACCGGCGCTTTTTCAATCTCCAATTCCATGCGTAGCGCATTGGTCCAGCCGTGCAGCGCGTGCTTGGAGGTGCAGTAGGTAGATTGTACCGGCGTGGCTCGGTCGCCGAAAAAGCTGCCGATGTTGATGAGCGCCCCAGGCTCCTGGCGCCGCTTGTAGTGCTCGACGGCCAAGCGCGAACCATACACCGCGCCCCAGTAATTGGTGTCGAACATGCGCTTCATGTCGGAGATGCTCACCTCGTCGCAGTGGCCGAAGATGGACACGCCCGCATTGTTCACCCACGTATCGAAGGTACCGAACTCCGCCACGGCAGCCGCGGCCAGCCGGAACATATCTTCCTCGCTGCCGACGTCGGTGGGCACGGCTAGTGCTCGTCCGCCCTGGCTATTTATTTCGTCGGCGAGCTGCCGAATAGCGTCGGCATTACGGGCGGCCAGTACCACGGCCGCGCCTTCCTTAGCTGCCATCCGCGCCGTTACCAGCCCGATGCCGCTGGACGCGCCCGTGATGACGATTACCTGTTGGTTTAGGGGTTTGAGTTTCATGTTTGACACAACTGAAAGGGTCCAACTAATTGTGGTATCTCCTTCAGACCTACGACCTCAAACACAACTGGTTATAGACGAGCCAGGTCCCAACGGCACTCAATCTTAACAGTAAAACGCACTCAACCCAATGGCAATAAGTGTCTATGCAATAGGCTATTAGTCAACTAGACGGTTGTGCTGCAAGTAGCGCAACATAATCACTTGGGCGCTGTAAATAAGGCCGCCTAGCTTATAGCAGGTAAGGTGCCACAGAGGTTGTAGCGCGAAGCCTGCGCTTCGCGTGCCGTTGCTGACTGCCAGGAGGTTACGACTATCATCGTTCAACGATACGCGAAGCGCAGGCTTCGCGCTACAGCCTTCGCCAACCGATACGCCCGCTTGAAAGCGGCAGACCGGTAAGCCTACAGCGCCCGCACGTAAGCTGCCATTTTCTCCCGTACGGCTTCGTCCGGCAGTTCCCCTTCGCCTGCTAGCAGATTATCGGCCAGATGGTCGGGGTTGCGGGTGCCGGGTATCACGCACGTGACGGCTGGGTGGGCCACCAAGAACTTAAGCAGGAACTGCGCCCAAGTGGTGATGCCCAACTCCGCTGCCCAGTCCGGCAGCACCTTACCCCGCACTTGCGCCAGCAGATTGCCTTTGGTGAAAGGCCGATTGATGAGCGTGGCAACGCCGCGCTCCGCGGCCACGGGAAGCAACCGTTTTTCCGCATTACGGTCGAGAATGGAGTAGTTGAACTGCACGAAATCGATAGTCTCAGTGGCTAGGATCTGGGCTAGCTCGTCGTGCATGGCGTTGGTGTAGTGCGTGATGCCCACGTACCGGACTTTGCCCGCGGCCTGCCAGTCCCGCAGGGTCCGCAGGTGCGTTTTCCAGTCCACCAGGTTATGAATTTGCATCAGATCCACGGCCGGGCGGCGCAGCTTGCGCAACGAATCTTCCATCTGTTGGATGCCAGCTTCGCGGCCTTGGGTCCACACTTTGGTGGCGTAGAAGAAGGCGTCGGGTATTTCCGTTTGGCTGGTTAAGTCGCCCACTACTTCCTCGGCCCGGCCGTACATCGGCGACGTGTCAATCACGGTGCCACCAGCCGCGCGCAGCGTCGTTAGGGTTTGCTGCAACTGCGGATAGGCGGCAGTGCCGCGCACATCAAACGTCTGCCAAGTGCCCACCCCAACAACGGGAAGCAACTGCTGGCTGGAAGGAATCAGGCGAGTGAGCATAGGAAGGGCTAGAACGTAGGTAAGAGGTAGGCCCGAGGCGCTTACATCTGCTGCCGTAGCGCCATCAGCAAGGCCGCTGCGTTTTGCTGCGCCTCGGCTTTTTCCTGCGTGGTGAGCACGGGTTTGAGCAGTAAATCGAACACCGGGCGCTGGGTTGGCGGCAAACCGGCCCGCTTCACGCGGCGGTCCTTCAACTGCAACTTCTGCACCATGGCCGTAACTTCCTGCAAGGCCTTCTCCGGGCTTGGCGCCTTCCGGGCCGTAACCGGCGGGTTGGTTGTTGAGCCGCCGCTTACATAGGTGTATTCGAGCAGGCAGCCCTTGCACGCGGTGCCTTTGGGCGCGTCCTGCGAGGGTCCGGAGGTGATGGTGGCGCTGTCGGTGGCGAGGTAGAGCTTGGTGCCGTCGGGCGAAACGGCAATGTCGCGGTAGCGGACGGGCGCTTTGAAGTACATCACCGTGTCGCTGGCTACGGCTGTGCCGTTGTCGTTGAGCTTGAGGCGCACCAGCTTGCCGCGTTTCAGGGTCGGAATCAAGAGCGAGTTTTGCCAGCCCGGAATGGCCGTAGCCGTGTACACCGCCAGGCTGCTGGGCGCTTCCGAGTTCCAAGTCGGCTCGTCGGGGTCGTGGTTGCGGGTGCGGGTCAAGACGGTGGTCAGAAAGTCGTGGCTGAGGGGGTAGAGCGTGGCCAGCGGGTCGCGGTAGGTGGCTCCGAGGGCGTTGGCGTTGGCTTGCTCGCTGCTGATGGTGGGGTAGGTGGTGTGCCAGGGGCCGGGCAAGCTGGCGTGTTCGGAGGCCGCCGCGGCCAAGCCGTTGTAGTTGCCATCGGCAAAGCCTAGCACCAGCGGATGCCCGTAGTTTTTGCCTTTCTCGACGAGGTTCACTTCATCATCCGAAAACGGTCCGTGCTCCGACGAGTACAGCCGGCCTGCGCCGCCCACCACGGCGTACGCCAGCCCCTGCGCGTTGCGGTGGCCGATGCTCCACACGGCGCTTTGGCGTTTGGTGCTAAAGGGGTTGTCGTTCGGAATCCAGCGGTTTTGCGGGTTAGCGTCGGCATCGGGCTCCAGGTTGAAGCGCAGCACTTTGCCTTCGTACGAGTTAGGGTTTTGAGCGTGGTTGGGCCGGCCGCCGTTTTCGAACTGACCGGCGCCTAAGTCGCCCACTGAGTAGAACAGGTAGTGGCGGCCGGCTACCGGGGCTATGAGCAGGCGGCCGGCGTTGTGGTCGTTGCTGGCCGGAATGGTGTCGCAAAGCACTAGGGGGCGCCCCAGGGTTTGGGTGGCGGCATCGTACTCGTAGCGCACCAGGCGGGCCGTAAAAAAGTTGCCGCCGTGGTTGGGGGCGCCGCCTTTGCCGGGCTGGTTGGCGCCCGCAAACGAATTAATGTAGGTGAGGTACACGTAGGGCTGGCCTTGCAACAGCCGCGGGTGCAGCGCCAACCCCATCAGGCCGCCCTGCGGCCAGGGCTTGCCCCCGTCCACCGAATCCGGAATCTTGTCGTAGCGCGGGAAGTGCCGCTCCTTGCTTGCGTCCAGGAGCACTTTCCGGTTGCCCGTGGCCGGGTCTACGCGGCTGACGCGGTAGCCCTTGGCTTCGGTCATCCACACGAAATTGTCGGGGCCGTAAGTGATTTCCCAAGGGTCGCTGAGCTGGCGGGCCACCACTCGCTCGGTGAACTGCTCGCCCTGCGGGCCCGCTACCGTTTGAGCAAGTGCCTGGCTAACCAGCATAACGCCTATACCACACAAAACTATAAGTTGTAGCCGCATGAATTCTCGGGGGATCTAGCTGGAAAGCATTCTTTGGAAAGGCGGCTTTCCTTACTCTCAGGCAGCTAATTAGGTTATGGTTGACCTTGCGGTGAAACGGGCGGTTTGATACCGGGCAACGTCGCGGCAATAAGCGACTTATACTGTTTGCAACAGAGCGAGTTAGATGCGGATAGCCCTGAAATATGATATTGGTTCGTGAAATCAGTATAACATCTTCCCCCGTCGCCGTATAACATCTGCCACGGTGCGGTTGGGAATGTGCGGTCTTCTGTGCCTCGCAACGGCTGTCGGTTCCACTGCCTTCCAACAAGGCTTGCTTTGCAGTAAGCCTTCATTTTCAACCAAGCCCCCAGCCTTAAATATTATGGCCAAGAAGAAAATCAAATCCAAAAAAACAACCAGCGCCGGCAACAATAAGTTAGCTGGATTGACTAAGTTGAAACTAACCAAAAACCAAACGAACGTCCTCGTCGGTGCAGGCGTAGCCGCTGCTGCCGCAGGTGCCTACTACCTGACTAAAGGCAAAGTCGATTGGTCGTTTCTGACCGGCAAGAAAGGTGGTGCCAAAGCTTCGGGCAGCCCAACGGCTCCTAACGCCGAAGCTCCGGTGGATGTGGCCCTGAACAACGAAGTAGCCGAATCCACAGTGCACAACCCCAACAACGATGGTGAATTCACCGACGATGGTGCTACCGGCAACGCCGACTAGTGAAGCTACTAGTTAGCTAAACTGCCAATAGCAAACGGCGCCCGTACTGCAATGGTACGGGCGCCGTTTGCTTACAAATGAGGGGTGAAGCATTGGAAAGTCCTGCTTTCGAGCAACTGAATTGCCAGGCCTAGCCGGCTACTCGTCTTCGGGAAACTTACCCATACCACCACTTTCAAAATCGGCAATGGCTTGCACCAATTCCTGGTTGGTGTTCATCACGAAGGGGCCATACGTAGCCAACGGCTCCTCGATAGGCGCCCCGGCCAGCACCAGCAGAACGGTTTCCTCGGTAGCGGTGAGTTGAATATCGGTCGAGTCCCAGCCAAATACCACTAGTTGCTTGACAACGGCGGACCGGTTGCCGTGCAGCGTGATAGCGCCTTTCACTACATAAATACCCACATTGTAGTCAGCGGGCAGGCGCAGGGTGGTTTCCGTGTTTGGGGCCAGATGCACGTCCAAGAGCGTGATAGGCGAGAAGGTTTCGGCGGGACCGGTCAGGTTCTCGTACTCGCCGGCAATGACGCGGATGCTGCTTTGGCCACCGGGCATCGGCAGGCTAGGAATGGTGGCGCTCCGAATGTTTTGGTAGCGGGGTGGGGCCAGTTTGTCTTTTTGGGGCACGTTCACCCACAGTTGCAACAGCTCTAGGGTACCGCCTTGCCGGGCAAATTCCTTTTCGTGGCGCTCCTCGTGCAGCAGGCCCGCGCCGGCCGTCATCCACTGCACGTCGCCAGCGCCCAGAGTACCGCTGTGGCCGGCCGTGTCGCGGTGGGCAAGGGCGCCCTCATATACCACCGTCACGGTTTCGAAGCCGCGGTGCGGGTGCGGCGGCGTGCCCAAGGGCGCCTCAGTGGGCGCCACCGGCATCGGGCCAGTGTGGTCGATGAGCAGGTAGGGGCTAAGCTGGCGGATACGCGGCCCCGGCATCGGGCTGGTTACGTCGAAGCCGTCGCCGACGAACTTCTTGTTGCCATCAATTACTTGGAAAATGCGGCGGAAAGACGAGGAAGTCATAAATACAATCAGGGTAGGGGCGAAGCAACGTCAACTAAACAACTGCTCGTAATACGGTTGGCGAGAAGCTTTCGTGGTTACTTACGTCACACAACAAAAGTCAACGACTTTCTTCCGCTAGCATCTGCGTGAACCGCTCGCGCCATGAAGGTGATAGGTAGGGCAGTTCTAGAATTTCCTGAATCTTATTTAGGTCTTTCGGGCCTGTTGTAAGGTTATCGGCTATATCCTGAACGGTGACGTTGTGAGCGGAAGGCTGCACCAATATGATTGAGTCGCCAACTCGCACAACCCCTTCCTGCTGCACCCGGAAATAAATGCCGCTGCGCCGTGCCTGTTCGAAACGCTGCACCATGCTGTCGTCTTGCAAGCGAATGCCCAGCTTGAAGCAAGGCCGCCGGGGCTGAATTGCCATCAGGATAGCCGATCCTATTTGGTAGCAGTCGCCGATGCGCACGTCTTTTTCCAGCAGCCCCACCGTTGTTAGGTTTTCGCCGAAAGCTCCTGGCCCCAGCTTTTCGGCGGGAAGGTGGTTTTGCCAATACGCGTTGTGCTCCTGCGGATACGCATACACGGCTTTGTTCGGGCCGCCGTGCACCCGCAAGTCGGCTTGCCCATCACCGGCCAGGTGCTCGGCATACACCTGCACTGGCTCCGAGGTGGGGTGCTTGAAAATGCTGGTGCGGACCACTTTACCATTCCAAACATAGTCTTGAGGTAGTCCAACGTTGACGGAAACGATGTGCATGGAAGTGCGGTCTGGGAACGAACTGTACAGTACAAGAGTACCACAACATTGTGGTATCCGATGCGTCTCCTGCGGAAATTGAGGAGTTATAAGACACCCCAACCATATTGCTGAAGCTATAATACCTTAAAGAAGGGCGCTATCATTACACTGTCCAGTTAATTCTGCGCTTAGGATTTCCACATGCTTGAGGTTGTGAAAAGTGTGACTAGCATTTATATATTGGTAATAATATATTGTATCTTGGTTTATAACAGTTTTACAAACCATGTATACGATGTGTAGAGACGCGACACTTCGCGTCTTGCCGTTGCTGAGGTTGTTAGTCTTGTAGTACCGGTCGTTCAACGCCGAGACGCGAAGTGTCGCGTCTCTACACATCGTGTATGAAACTGCTATAGATGCCTAAAAGCAAACGCTAAAACTGTAAATGAGACTTCGGACTTATAGTATTTTCTTATCATAAAAAGAACTATCACGAAAACTGCACCTATAAATTACATGAGCTAAACAGTTTTTTGCTTTATCTACTCTAACGTAACCCGGCATTTTAATTCAAAATAGTTGATATTAGGAATTATTTAACAGGAAATAATTCCTACTGATTGCTTTTTACTTGAATTATTTGATTTATAGTCGATGCTGTAGCTTTATGTTGATGTAAACTTGTTTTAGTTGTTTAATTACTTCAACTCTCTGGTCATGGAAACAGTGCAAATATCAACAGAAGCAATACTACGGCATCATCTAGAAGCGTTTTGCAATAATGATGTCGAAGCACTAATCAAAGATTATGTGCCTACGTCGGAGGTATGGACACCAGATGGCGCGTTGATAGGCTTGGATAGTATTTCCTCGTTTTATTCGTATGTATTTACTTTGTTGCCAAAAGAGAGCTTGCATTTTGAAGTGAGAAAAGAAATTGTAAAAGGTAATAAAGCCTATATCGTTTGGAATGCAAGTAGCACAATAATTAACGTCCCCCTCGGAACAGATAGTTTTGAAATTGAAGACGGAAAAATTGTCTGGCAATCTTTAGCAGCTCATATTGTTCCTGCTTCATAAAGAATCTACTTATTGAATTTTGTTGATAGGTTATCTAGTAGAATAATGCGGGAATCTTTCTTTGAAAGCTCGTTGTCAGCGTTGCTAGTTAGTGCTGAAGACTTGATGTTAATTGGCTTGTTCTTCACAGAATCGAACAGCGTTAATACGGATTATAATAGTCAGCAATGTGAGGCGGGAGGAGTTGATAAGTAGGTTCTTCCTACGCTTCATCCCCCTAATCCGACGCTTCGGTAACAGCAAGTTTCGTCGGCCTTAGCAGCCGCCCACTTTTGGGCATCACTTCGCTGCTACCGCCATGAAACGTCTGTTACTCTCGCTGTTCCTGCTGCTGGCCTCCACCTTGGGGCTCTTCGCCCAATCCACTACTCTCAGCGGCACCGTCCGCGACGCGGCGGGCCAGTCGCTGCCGGGCGTGAACGTGTTTCTGCGCGGCACCTTTGATGGTACCAGCACCGATACCCTCGGCGCTTTCCGCTTCGAAACCCAGCAGGCTGGCGCCGCTACGCTGGTGCTGAGCTTACTCGGCTATCAGCCCCAAGAATTGCCGCTAACCTTGAATGCGCAACCAATGAAGCTGAGCTTGAAGATGAAAGGCACTCCGCACGTGCTAGGCTCCGTGGTGGTAACGGCTGGTGCGTTCGAAGCCAGCGACGAGAAGCGCTCCGCCGCCCTCAACACCCGCGACATCCAGACCACGGCCGGGGCGCTGGCCGATGTAGCGGGTGCGCTCAACACGCTGCCAGGCACCACGCGGGTAGGGGAGGAGGGCATGCTGTTCGTGCGCGGTGGGGCTGCCAACGAAACCAAAGTATACCTGGATGGCTTGCCCGTGTTAAACTTCTACACCGGGTCGGTGCCCGCTGTGCCGGCGCGAGGACGATTTTCACCCACCTTGTTTCGGGGTACGGTGTTCAGCACGGGCGGCTATTCGGCGCTGTACGGGCAGGCGCTGTCGGGGGTGTTGCTGTTGAATTCTACGGATTTGTCGCCGGAAACGCAAATGGGGCTGTCGGTGTCGTCGCTGTTTGTAGGAGCTTCCCAAACCAAGCGGTGGGAACGAACTTCGCTGGACGTGTCGGCCGACTATACCAACCTGACGCCCTACACCGGCCTGATACCGCAAAATGTGGAGTGGGTGCAGGCGCCCCACTTGGGCAGTGGTTCCGTTAAGCTCAGCCATCGCACCGGCCAAGCCGGCATGCTGAAAGTGTACGGCACCTGGAGCGCCCAACGCCTCACCATTCGGCAGCCTAGCCCCGAGCCCGCCGGCCAGCAAACCGTAGCACTTTCAACCGGCAACGGCTACCTCAACACCACCTTCCGTAGTTCCTTGCGCCGCGGCTGGAGCGTGCAAACCGGCGTGGCCCTGTCGCGCGACAATAAAAACGTGCAACCCGATACGCTGCAACTGCGCACCTTGGAGCAAGCCCTGGTCGGGCGGGTGGTGCTCACCAACGATTCGGCGGGTGCCCGCTGGAACCTCAAGCTTGGCGTGGAAGGCTTCGGGCAACAAGTGACGCAGCAGTATCAGCCCCGCGTAACTGACGCCGGCACCCGCTACGAAACCACTTTCATTGAAAAGCGGGCCGCCAGCTTCGTAGAAACTGATTTTCAACTGAGCGACCGGCTGGCCGGCCGGGCCGGCGCGCGGATGGAGTACTCGGCGCTGCTGGGCCGTGCCAATGCCGCACCGCGTGTGGCCCTGGCCTACCAAACGAGTGCGCATAGCTCGGTGTCGGGGGCTTACGGCCGGTTCTACCAAACGCCCGATAACAGTTTGCTGCTAGTACAGCCTAAGTTGCGTTTCGAGTTGGCCACGCATTCGGTGCTCACCTACCAATACAACCACGACGGCAAACTGCTGCAAGCGGAAGCCTACTTGAAAACCTACGACCACCTCACCCGCTACGACGGCCACGACCAATACAATCCGGCCGCCTACGACAACGGCGGCACCGGCTACGCCCGCGGCCTCGACGTACTCTGGCGCGACCGGAAAACGGTGAAAAACCTGGAGTATTGGGTGAGCTACGGCTTCCTGGATACCCGCCGCCAGTACCGCACCGACCCCGTGTCGGCCATTCCCACTTTTGCAGCCCGACACAACGTGTCGGTGGTAGGTAAGTATTGGGTGCCCAAACTTAACACGCTCTTCGGGGCCACCGCCTCCTACGGCAGTCCCCGCCGCTACCACGACCTCAACCACGAAGGCTACAACCAAGGCGTGTTGCCTACCTACCAAGATGTAAGCCTAAACGCTAGCTACCTCACCCGCCTGTTTGGGCAGTTCACCATCGTGCACGTTTCGGCCTCCAACCTGCTCGGCCGCCAAAACGTGTACGGCTACCGCTACGCTAGTTCCCCCAATGCCAGCGGCCAGTTCAACCGCACTGCTGTGACGCCCACCGCTCCCCGCATGCTGTTCGTGGGCGTGTTCATTTCAATAAACAAGAAAAGCCCCGGCGACGCGAACGAGCGGCCCGAATAGAACCTCACCCCTAGCCCCTCTCCAAAAGAGAGGGGGACTAACTCTAGAGTTGGAGTCTAGTGCAAAAGAGTCTAGCTCTAGAAACTATAAAGCTAGTTCCTCTCTCTTCTGGAGAGGGGCTAGGGGTGAGGTTCCAACGCTTCATCCAACTAATTCGACGCTTCAGTAAGCGCAAATTTTCTTGGGGTGTGGGGCCGTGCACCTTTACAGCAGTCAAACACCTTACTCCACTTTCTTCTTCCGCATCATGAAAAAGTCCTTCCTCGCCCTCGCCCTCTGTGCGGCTTCTTTCGCCGCCGCGGCGCAGACGCCCGCCACTTCAGCTCCCGCCACGGTTACTGCTACCCCTGACGTGTACACGCAGATGATGGCCGCCACCATCAAGGAAATGCAGGGTACCAACAACCCCGCCGCTACCCAACAAGCCATTAGCAAGTTCGAGCGGGCGGCGGCTGTAGCGGCCCAAGACTGGTTGCCGCGCTACTACCAGGCGTATGGCTACGTGCGGTTGGGTTTCCTGACCAAAGACAGCGAGTTGCAGGATAAGTACTTCGACCAGGCGCAAACGGCCCTCGACCAGGCCCGGGCTCTGCCAGCGGCCGATGCTTCCGAGCTGGGGGTGATGCAGGCCTACCTCTACCAAGGCCGCATCATGGTGTCGCCGATGACGCGGGCCATGAAGTACACGGCGATGGTGGGGGAAAGCCTCGGTCAGGCAGAAAAGGCAAATCCGCAGAACCCGCGCGTGTATCTGGTGCGCGGCAACGACTTCAACTTCCGGCCCAAGATGTTTGGGGGCGGAATGGAGGCGGCCAAGCCACACTACGAAAAGGCAAAGGCGCTGTTTGCCACGTTCAAGCCGGCCACAGTGCTGAGCCCGAATTGGGGTGAGGCGAGCGTCAAGGGACTGTTGACCGAAAGTGCAACGCAAACGGCCTCCAACTGATAGTAACTGACCCGTTGGAGAAGGACTGCTTAGGCGGGGCTTTCCCAACGGGTCTTTTCGTTTACTTTGATGGAAACTTCCTTGCCGTTGTCCGTGGCGCAGTCCAACCCTTCTTCCCTGTTCACGGCTGGCTACCGGCCAGCTTCAAACTCATGGGCCGCCGTGTGGAAAGCGTTGCGGGTGTTGGTACTCATCTCCGCCTTCCTCACGGTAGTCTTGAACCCAGGGGCTCTAACTAACGCAACGCGCCTGGCTCTCACCTTTGCTATTACGTTTGCTTACAGCACGGGGCTCTGGTTTGTCAATTGGTTTGCGGTTGACTGGCTCAACGGCCGTATTTCGTGGGCTGAGCGGCCCTTGCGCCGAATGCTGGTTACGCTGGCCTTATCGGTAGGCGGGTCGGTGCTGGTTATTTTGCTGATTCAGGTGGCCTACCTGTTGCTCTCGCACAAGTCGCTGGCGCTGCTGTGGCAGCCGCAGATGTACGGCCAGGTATTGGTGCCCTTGGGCGTAACCATCATCATTTCGCTGTTCAACCACAGCCGGGCCTTTTTCCTGCAATGGCGCGAAGCCGCTATCCGGGCCGAGCGGGTGGAAAAGGAAAACGCCGTGGCCCGCCTCGACTCCCTGCGCCGCCAGGTGGACCCGCACTTTCTCTTCAACTCGCTGAACGCCCTGACTTCCCTTATCGAAGAAGACGACCCGGCCCGCGCCTCGCGCTTCGTCCGCCAACTGGCCAAGGTTTACCGCTACGTGCTCGACAGCCAAGAGCAGGAAGTGGTAACGCTAACCGAGGAAATGCGCTTCGTGGAAGCCTACGTGTTCTTGCAGCGCACCCGCCTCGGCGAAGGGCTGCAAGTGGAAATCAACCTGCCGCCCGCCGCCGACCTCGACCAATTGCTGGTGCCGCCGCTGGCTGTGCAGTTGCTCCTTGAAAACGCCCTCAAACACAACGCCACCAGCCAAAAACAGCCCCTGCACATCCGGATTACGCTGGATGCTGCCGCGCGCCAGCTGGTCGTGCGCAATGCCCTGCGCTACCGCCGCGTCCCCGATGAGGAATCGACGGGCTTGGGTTTGCGCAACCTCTCCGCCCGCTACGCCTTCCTGACTTCGCAGCCAGTGACGGTCGAGAAAACCGAAACCGACTTCACCGTGATACTGCCCTTGCTGACTCTAACATCCTCGCCGCTTTAATAGCTTATAACACAGCTGATAGAGGCCGATACCAAGCTGCGCAGAAACTTTTATCTGAAGAAACACGAACATTCATGTAGTTACATCAGTTGTAGGCAATCAAATAGCAGAAAACATAATCAGCTTTTTAGATTGCTTACTATGAGTCAGGAATCAACCTTGTTTACGCCCTTCCAAATGGGCGCGCTCCACTTGCCCAACCGCCTCGTAATGGCCCCCATGACCCGCAGCCGGGCCAACAACGACGGCAACGTGCCCACCGATTCCACGGTGAAATACTACGTGCAGCGTGCATCCGCGGGCCTTATCATCACCGAAGGGTCGCAGATTTCGCAGCAGGGCGTGGGCTACATCTACACCCCCGGTATCCACTCCGAAGCCCAGGTAGCCGGTTGGAAAAAAGTAACCGATGCCGTGCACGCGGAAGGTGGGCGCATCTTCATGCAGTTGTGGCACGTGGGGGCTATTTCTCATCCGTTTTTTCAGAACGGCGAATTGCCCGTAGCGCCATCGGCGGTGCAGCCTACCGGCGTGAAAGCTTTCACGGCCAACGGCATGGAAGAAATTCCTGCGCCGCGCGCCCTGGAAACGCATGAAGTGAAGGCTGTAGTAGAAGATTTCCGCAAAGCCGCCGAAAATGCCAAGCAAGCCGGTTTTGATGGGGTAGAAATCCACGGTGCCAACGGGTATCTGGTGGACCAGTTCATTCAGGACAACACCAACCAGCGCACCGACGAGTACGGCGGCAGTGTGGAAAACCGCGCCCGTTTCGCGCTGGAAATAGTGGAGGCCGTAACTGGCGTATTTGGCGCCGACCGCACGGGCATTCGTCTCTCTCCAACCGGCAACATGGGTGGCATCAACGACTCCAACCGCTTAGCCACGTTCAGCTACGTAACCGAGCAACTCAACAAGTTCGGGCTGGCTTATCTGCACGTTATCGAGGCGCTACCGGGGCACCGCATGGCTGCTCAGCCTGGCCAGGAGCCCGTAGCCCCTACGCTGCGCCAGATCTTCAACGGTCCGTTCATCCTGAACGGCGGCTACACCCAAGAAACCGCCGAAGCCGCCCTCGAAAACAACGAAGCCGACCTGATTGCCTTCGGCATTCCGTTCATCTCCAACCCCGACCTGGTAGAGCGCTACCAGCGCGGTACGGCCCTCAACGACCCCGACCAAGCCACGTTCTACGGCGGCGACGACCACGGCTACATCGACTATCCGTCGTTGGAAGAATCGTTGGCCGGCGCTACCCAGGACATCGACCAGAGCAGAAACTAAGGTTGTCCTTCCGACGAAGGAGGATCTGAGTTAACCTATTTGAGGCTTTACCTAGATTCCTCCTTCGCCAGAAGGACAACATTCTGTTTGAAAAAGGAAGAGTTTGCAAACTAGAAAGCCAACTGCTGAGAAGTAGTTGGCTTTTTTGTGCTTATGCTAACTTTCTTCTTTCGCCTGTGGAGCGCATGGCGGCAAAGCAGCCTGCTTAATATGTGGCGTTTCTGGCTTTAGTCAGCTACTTCCCTGAACTTGCCCGTAGCTCTTCTACCGAGGAGCGAGGAGTAACCAGAAGTTATATTGCTATGTCCCAAACCTTGCGCGCTCTGATTGTTGAAGACGAACCGCTGGCCGCCCGCCGCCTAGCCGACTTGCTGAAGAAGCAACCAACCCGCGTGGAAGTAGTAGGCACCGCCGAGTCGGTGGCGGAAGCAGAAGCGCTGCTCGAAACGCTACGGCCCGCGCCGGACGTGCTGTTTCTGGATATCCACTTGGCCGATGGACTCAGCTTCGAGTTGTTCGAGCGGCTGGAAATTCGTATCCCCGTTGTCTTTACCACGGCGTACGACAAATACGCCCTGCGCGCTTTCAAAGTGAACAGCGTGGACTACCTGCTCAAGCCCATCGACCCCGAAGAGCTAACGGCTGCCCTGGCCAAGCTGCAACAGCTGCGCGAAGCCGCTACGCCAGCCTTCGATGCGGCGCTGCTGGCCCGGGTGCTCCAGCAGGCGCACCCCGCCAAGGAATACAAGTCGCGCTTTGTGGTGCGGGTAGGGGAGCATCTGAAAGCTATTCCAGTAGAGCAGATTGCCTACTTCGCCAGCCTGGAAAAGGTCACGCTCTTGCACACCCGGGAAGGCCGGCGCTTCGTGGTCGACTACACGCTGGAGCAGCTAGAGCAGATGCTCGACCCCACCGAATTCTTCCGCCTCAACCGCGCCTACCTGGCCCACGCCGACTCCATCCACGATATTATCCACTACACCAACTCCCGCCTCCAAACCGTGCTCAAACCCACCGCCCCCGAAGGCGAAACCGTGCTCGTAAGCCGCGAAAAAGTAGCCGCCTTCAAGGCATGGCTGGATAGATGAGCACCTCGCCATTACCGTCATGATGACTACCGCAAGCATGCGCCGTTTAGCGGCGGTAATTTCCTTGTTAGGGCACCCATTGCTCACGAGCACAGCGTTTGTGAGTTTCATGGCTTGGCAGAACCTTGACGACGACCCAACTGCCGTATGGAGCCTTGGTAGCGTAGCCACGATGGCGGCACTCATCAGCCTCTGGAACCTTCGCCAAACGTGGCGCGGCGCATACTCCAACTTTGATGTGTCGCAACAGACGCAGCGCCAATCGTTTTATCCGGTGCTGCTGGGGTTGCTGGGGCTGGCGACTACCGCTCTGTTCTGGCAGCAGGCAGGGCTATTCCGGTACGGCCTGCTAGCGGCCTGGCTGTTAGTGCTGATTTGCTACACAATTAATTTCTGGCTGAAAATCTCGCTGCACGCAGCTTTGTCGTTCTTTCTGGCCTGCTTGGTGCTGCACTTGTACTCCGGGTGGGGTGTACTGGCCCTGCTACTGGCAACAGTAATAGCGGCCTCGCGGCTGGTGCTGCGGCGTCATACGTTGCCAGAACTAGTGACAGGTGCTATAATCGGCGTAGCGGCCGGGGGCGGGCTGGCTTGGTTTCTGGCGCACGTAGCATCTAACAGCAAAGCCAGCTAACCCTCCAGCCACTGCTTTAGGGCCGCGGCTTTCTCCCGGCTTACCAGCACTTCTTCGCCGGGGGCGGGCTGTAGGTCGAGCAGCAGCTTGCCGTTGAAGTGAGGATGCAGGCGCTGCACGGCCGGAAGCTGAGCAATGAATTGGCGGTTGAGGCGGAAGAACTGGCGCGGGTCGAGCAGGCTTTCCAACTGTTCTAGCGTGTAATCGACCAGGAACCGGCGGCCGTCGGTGGCAACGAGCGTGGTGGTTTCGTGGCGGCTCTGGAACCAGGCTATCTGAGGGACGGACAGAGGAAGCAACTGCTCCCCACTGCGAACCAGAAAGCGAGTTTTGTACTGCCGGTCGGAGCGGGGCAGGCTGTCGAGGAGCCGTTCCAGGCGGCGGGCCGCGTCGTCGGCAATGCCGGCGGCGGGCGGCAAATTGGCGGGGCTCCGCCACTCTCGCAGTTTGGTGAGGGCGGCCTGCAACTCGGCGAGCTTTACGGGTTTCAGCAGATAATCAACGCTGTTGGCCTTGAAAGCTCGAATGGCATAGGCATCGTAGGCGGTGGTGAAAATAACGGGGCTGCGCACCAGCGTTTGTTCAAACACCTCCAAGCTCAACCCATCGGCGAGCTGAATGTCAGATAAAATCAAATCGGGAGCGGGATGCGTAGCCAGCCACGCCAGCGCGCCCGCTACGCTGTCGAGAGCGGCCAGCACCTGTGCTTCAGGCACGGCTTCCAGCAGCAACCGTTGCAGGCGCTCGGCGGCCGGATATTCGTCTTCGAGGATCAGAACGGTCATGCAGGGCAACGAGTTGAGATGATGAAGGACGTTTATAGTAAAGCGTATCCAAATCTCACGTTGTCCTTCCGACGCAGGAGAAATCTGAATTAATCCGTTGAACGATTTAACTCAGATTCCTCCTGCGTCGGAAGGACAACGTGAGATTTGAATAGCCACTTAGCACACGCCACGGAGTTGGTGCGCAAATTGGCGAGTTTCTTCCTCGGGAAAAGGCTGCGTGAGCGACTGGTACAAGCTGCGCTCAAACGTCATATCGAAATACGCCGCCGTTCGCCGAAACGGCACCTCGAACCCTTCCGGCAAGTTGTGGTCGGAGCCGACGGCGAGCAGAAAGGCGTGTTTGCCGGCAAGCGCGCGGCCTAGTTGTTTGTGGCTGTCAGTAAGATCGGTAAGCCGGTCGAGGAAGTGTTTCATCACCCCGCTCATGCTGTACCAATACACTGGCGTCGCAAATACAATTGCCGGATGCTGCACCATCAGGCTAGCCAGGTGCGGAAAGGCGTCTTCGGCCGGATATTCGTGGTCGTAGCTGTAGGGAGCCACCGGCCAATCGAGCAGGTTTACGAGCGTGTGCGGCACCTTGGCCAGCGCCCCCGCTACCAAGCGGTGCGTGTCGCCGGCTTGGCGGGCGCTACCAAGAACAACCAAGGGCGTAGTGGCGGTAGAGGCAGATAAGGGCACGGCGAAGGCTAGTGAGAAAGGCTCGATAAGGCAGGAGCCGCCGGTAAGTGCGTGCTAAAATACCAGGTCCAGGCGATGAACAACAGCTGTAGTGGAACCCGAAACCACAAGTAGCGCGGGCCGGGGCCATCGGTGGTGCCTTTTTGGTAGTTGATGTGGTGCAAAGCCGCGTGAATATTGCCGGGCAGCACCAACACAAAAAACACCAGCAGCAACCAGCCCGCCAACTGACGCAGGCCAGGTACGAGCAACCCCACGGCCGCTGCCAGCTCCATTAGCCCCGTGACATACACCCACGCTTTGCGGCCGGGCAGCCAATCCGGCAACATCAGCACCATGCCTTTCGTGAGAGTGAAGTGCGCCATTCCCGTAAACAGCAGCATCACGGCCATGGCTACGTTGCCAGCCAGCAGGTAATTCAAGCTGCCTCCAAACAAGCGGGTAGCACCCAATGCCAGCAGGAAGGTGCCGAGCAAAACAAATAAGGGCTTCATAAAATAAATTTTGAGGAAAGGAGCCGCTGCGCTTACTCGGCAAGCAGCGGTAGTTGCACCCGAAACCAGCCATCGTCAGTGGAAATCGTAACGGGCTGCGGCGCTTGCAACAGCTCGTAGCGGTGGCGCACATTGGCCAGGCCCATGCCCGTGCCGGGCGCCAAACCGGCCGTGCGGGGGCGCAGCGTATTTTCTACGGTGAAATAGGTGCCAGTACCGTCCGCCGACAGGCGTAGCTCCAACGGAAACTGCCGCGACGCCACGTTGTGCTTCAGCGCGTTTTCAACCAGTAGCTGCACGCTCAGCGGGGCTACGCGGGCCGCCAGGGCGGCGGGCGCCACGGTGGTGGTCACGCGCAAGTTGTCACGAAACCGGACTTTCTGTAGAGCCAAATAAGTGTCCACGAAAGCTAGCTCTTCGGCTAGTGGCACGGTGGATTTGTCGCGGGTGAGGAGCACATAGCGGTACACGTCGGCGAGCTGCTCCACAAACTCTTGGGCGGGTTTGTTGCTGGGCTCGATCAGGGCCGAGAGCGTATTGAGGGTGTTGAAGAGAAAGTGCGGATCGAGCTGGCTTTGCAGGGCTTCGAGTTGGCTTTGCACGCCGGCGCTTTGCAGTTGCTCGGCCCGGCGTACATTCTGCTCCCACTGCCGAAAAAAGTAAATGGTTTCGTAGAGCGTTTGCACGGCCAGCGTGGGAAATAAGTTGAAAAACGTAGCCGACAACTGAGAATTGAAGTGCAGGTCGAAGTGCTTGGGCAGCATCCAGTTGAGTGGTATCCGCAGCAGCACTGTCGCCACGCTCGTGAATACCACCGACCAGCCGGCCAGGCTCCACAGGCGCCGGCTGGTTTCATCTACGTGCGGAAAGCGCCGCAGCAGCCAGTCCCACAGCGCCCGGTTGCCAATCCAGAGGAAGGCGGTGAAATACAGCGAAATGCCCCAATCGATGAAAAATAGTGGTGCCGTCCAGGCCCGGTGCTCCGATGCCGTGAGCAGCGTGATAATCAAGCTCAGAATAGGAATACCAAAAAGGCGGAGGCGGCGGTCGTTCATAGCGGCGGGCAAGATACGGGCATTAGGTGGCCGCCAAGCCAACTGCTCGCCTGCG
The DNA here is from genome assembly GCF_964242765.1 of uncultured Hymenobacter sp. Taxonomy (NCBI): domain Bacteria; kingdom Pseudomonadati; phylum Bacteroidota; class Cytophagia; order Cytophagales; family Hymenobacteraceae; genus Hymenobacter; species uncultured Hymenobacter sp. The sequence continues at coordinate 89,303 of NZ_CAXTBM010000004.1, read as the reverse complement.
TTGCCGATAAGCAATTAGCATAAAGAATAAGGCTATTGCGGTGCACAAAAGCGAGGGTAAAAACTGACTATACGGTTGATAAGCAGCCAGTACGGTGCCCGTGAAGGCCGAGAGCAGCGCCGCGTAGGCACTCATCATCTTCCAGATATGCTCGTAGTGCCAGGCACCCCGCTGCCACTGGCGGCGCCATCCGAAGCGACTTAAATCGTATACTGTAGTAGCCACCAGCGTGCCCAGCGCGCTGTACATCACCACCGGCGACCACACCAATTGAATGCGCGGCAACAGCGCCAGAAATGCCAGCCCACCCACTAAAAACACACCTGAAAACAACCCGTCGAGCAAAGTTGGACCAGTAGCCCGAATGCGCAGCGTCCGGTAGCCCGCGTAGGCTTGGTAGGTGCTCAGCAGTACAATCACGGTCAGGAAGGGCCGGAAATTGAACACGGCGAGTCCCAGCACGGCTGTTGCAAGCACCACGGTAGTCAGGCGCAAAAACCAGTTCCCGAACCGCCGATGTACCGCGCCGCCTTTAGTTGCCAACAACGGCACCAATCCCACCAGGAGCGCCAGCGTGCCAAACAAGATATGGATACCAATATTGGCCTGATGCAGGGCTTGCATAAAGAATGGGTTGAGTTGGTGGGGGCTGCCGTCAGAAGTAGAAAAGCCCAGCAGCCTCTATCAAAGCTGGCAAGCGCGGGGGTTAGCTGAGAGATTCCAAGTGGATGGAGTCAGCTTATTTGATGCTAAGCAGCGGTACGCCCTGCGTGGCTTGCCAATACAGCGTGGCTACGGCTCCGGCATACAGTACGGCACCGAGCCACGTCAGGAGAGTGGCGCGCCGGGGCACGTACCTACTCAACCACCAGCCCAGCAACGGCACCAACTGCAACGCGTGCAGCCCCAGGAAATGGGCAACGCGCAGGTCGCCGGCGCGGGTGCTCCACCCGACGCCGGGTAAGCCGGGGCCGCCGTCGGGGGCGCCTACCGTGTGAGCCAGTTTCCCAATCATGGCGCCGCCCACGGCACTCCCCACCAGAAACAGCAGCAGCCCCAGGCGCACGCCCCACACGTAGCCGGCTGGCCCGTGGGGCCGGTGCCGCCACGCCAAATACACGGCCCACACCACGAGCACCGTATTGACGGCAATAAACAGCCCCATCAGGCTAAACAGCGCCCCATCAAGCGGCGAACCAACATTGTAGTGCGAGGTAGTGCCGCGGGCTGCTTGCAGAAAGATGATAACGATTTCCACTCCAATGGCCACCGCCACGCCCCAGCTAATCCGGCGTACTGCCCGTTGTGCGGCGGCCGGCAAATCGGCGAGCAGCCAGCCCAAGCCCCAGACGTAAATGATGTCGGAAAAAAGGAACTTCAGCGGCTTAACCCACGGATTCACGTTCGTTACCAGCCGCTCGTCGAGGGCTAAGCCTAGCACGGCGCCCGGCAGCAACACTAGGTGCAGCCACCCCGCCCACGACAACACCGGGCTAACGCGGTGCAATATCACCAGCCAAGCGCGCACCGCAGTGAACACCGATAAACTAAAGCCAGTAGCCCCATCAGCGGCGGGGGCAGCAGAAAAAGCAACCGTTTTCATAGTTGAAAAGAGTATGGTGAGTGATAAAAGCAACCTCCTTAGTTAGCCACAACTGGTGTAGGGTACCAGCGTCGGAGCAGCGCGTAAAGCAGTAGGCCCAATGGGCCGAGAAGGAAGGTGAGCAGCAGGGCCGGTACCAGCAGCAAATGTGGCACTCCGCGTTTGTGGGCATCGTGGGTTTCCCAAACACCGATGCTCAAATCGAAGCAGAGGTAGTGCACCCACCCAGCAAGCAAAGCCCACGGGTCGCGGAAGAGGGCTGCTACTTCCTTTAAGGAACTGAAGCCGCCCTCACTGGCGTGAGCCCCCAGGTAATGACTGCCAATCAGCAAGCCGTAGGCGACTGCCAGCACAAGTGGCAAGGCGCCACTGAGCACCAAGCGGCGGGTTAGCACCCAGCGCGGCGCCAATAGCAACAGTGCCCAGCCAAGCATGGCAATCGGATTGGCTAAGGCGAACAAGGAATCGGGGGTGAGAGCCATAGTAGTGTGCTTACTTGATACTCAAAACTACACGCTGCCTGGCGGCTTGGCACTCGCAAAAGGGGTGAAACGGCAGCCCCAACCCATGAACCGTAGACCTGGGCCCGGTGAAGCGCGGCTTACGAAAACGCTACTTCGCAACTTCCCCCTCAAGTGGACGTAACTTCGCGCCGTGGTACTGTTATTTCGATATGGGTGGCGGCCGGTTCTGCTGGCTCTAGGACTGGAACTTAGTTTGCTCCAGCCCGCGCAGGCAAGTATCGCCGATCCGATAGCGCCTCAACACGAACACGACAGCGTAACGGTGCGCCAACCGCACCGGCGGCCGGTATTTCAGCTAGACATTCGCAACTCCATTGTTAACCGGCGCTTTGTGTCGGTGCCCGGGCTGAAATTGGGTGTTGAGTGGCGGGGCCGCTTGCGCACGGGCATTGGGGTATATCTGCTGAGCAACGGTATTCCCTCGCGCCAGCCCATCCCGGCGGAGCTGCCAGCCAATACCAGGGCTGAGTTGCGCCTGCGCTATGTGGCGGGCTATGGCGAGTACGTCGTACTAGGCAATCCGCGCTGGGAAATAGCCACCCAGCTTCAGCTAGGCGTAGGCAAAACCTACGCGCACTACACCTTGCCCGACGAGAGCCGGGTTCGCTCGCCCAAGCGGGTTATCTGGTTAGTTGAGCCTTCTTTGGCGGCGCAAATGCGAGTTTACCGCTGGCTAGCCTTGGGTTCGGGGCTAGGCTGGCGGCAGCCCGTCTTCGTCAACAACCTTACGCAACGAGAACTGAACGGTCCGGTATTTTATGGCCGCGTCAAACTCTCCCTCGGCGACATATACAAAGTGTTCCGTGGCCGCGAACGTTTCTTCACCCAGCAAGGCCTACGCCGCGCCGACTGGTAGCAGCAGCTTCAGAGACAGTAGCCTGCGCTCTGTTTGCAGCGCAGGCTACTGTCTTTCCTTTGACTAGGTACTTGGACTTAGCAATCCTGCGCTATGCTTGCTGCTACCGCGCGTGCCAACTGGAGCGGAGGAGTAGAACGTGGTTCTCGCGGTATGGTGTTAGCGCGGCCCAGTGCAAATCCGACAACGAAAGCAAGCAAGACAAGACAGGTTAGTAAATATTTTCTCATAACATAATTAAAATAAGGAGCCGCTTCTGCGATTTCAAACTGTTATTAGCTGAAGTTTTGCTTCGCGCTTATTGCATTAATACTCTAATTGTGTAAACAATGCTCAGTGATTGATTGCAAATAAATCAAAATAATTTAGCTTAAATAACCATGAATAAGAATTATTAATTTGCTATAGTTCAATTTAAGTAATCCGTTTGAATTAAAGTTGTTTTGGACATATTATGTAGAAACTGTCTGGTATATTCCCCGATAGGTACTATTTATGTGCAGAAATTACATGTCTGTTAGGTTGTTGCATAATAGATTAAATTAAGAAACGCAAAAAACCGAGGACGAGGGAAAGCGCACCAGTATATTGCTTTAACAGCTAGCTTAATGCGCTAATGTTTACAAATCAATTGGGTTTTTTAAGCCACCGCTTCTTGCTATAAATACAGAAGCTCCTGCTCTCTAGCAATAGAGCAGGAGCTTCTGTATCATGTTACTTTCAATTCCAGCTATTCCTCGGTTTCGGGGGCTTTGGGCAGGCTTTGCAACGTAGCCCGTCGATTAAGCTTACCGGAAGCCGTAGTGCGGAACTCTCCCACGTATATCAGTTCGCGAGGTCGTTCGTATTTGCTCAGGCGCTTGCGAAGTAGGCTCAGGAGCTGTTGCTGCTGCGCTTCGGCCAGCGGTTCGCCTTCCAGATAGGCTGTTACCTGCTCGCCCAGGCGTGCATCGGGCTGGCCAGCTACAAACGCCCGGCGGACGGGTAGGTTCAACTCCAATAGCGCTACTTCCAGTACTTGCTCCACCTTCTCGGCTTGCACTTTCACGCCACCGCTGTTTATCACAAAGTCCAGCCGGCCTAGCCACTCGAACGTGTGCGGGTCTAGTAGCTTCACGTGGTCGTTGGTCGTGACAAGCTGGCTATCGGTTACATCGGCGCGCACGGTGAGGCAGCCGCGGGCATCTTGCGCTACGTGAATGCCGGGCAACACGCGGTAACCGGTAGTAAGGTCGGGGCCATTGAGGCGACGCAGGGCAATGTGCGAGGCCGTTTCAGTCATGCCGTAGGTGAGGTATACGGGCACTGTCAGTTGCCGAATTTCTTTGGCCAAACTCTGATCCACAGCGGCTCCGCCCACCAAAATGGCTTTCATTTGGTTGAGGCGCGGCGCGTGCCCGGCCGCTAGCACGGCCCGTAGCTGCAAGGGCACAAACGAGGCAAACGTAAATTCTGCTTCGGCTGGTAGCAGTGCAAATGGGTCGGCTTGGGGTTCTACAATGGTGAGGTGCATGCGCCGCTCGAAGCCACGCACTAGCATCATCATGCCGCCCACAAACTCGCAGTTCAAACACACCAGCATCCGGTCGCCGGGGCCTAAGTCGAAGTAGTCGCCGGTGCGGCGGGCCGAGGCTTCCAATTGCTGGCGCTTCATGAGCACGGGCTGCGGCTGACCCGTAGAGCCGCTGGTGTGCAGGGCTACGTCCTGGGTTCCGTTTAGCCACTGGCGGCAGAAGTCCAGCACCTTGGCTTCATAGCCGTTCAAATCAACGGGCGTAGTGGCCGGATACTGCTGAATATCGGCGTAGCGGAATTCGCGGCCGTTGAGTAGGAGGGAATCAGGAAGCAGGTCGGAAGAAGAAGCCATAGAAGTAGAAAGAAGCCAGCAAAGTAGGCCGTCGGCCAGACAGGGCGCCCTAGCTAAGCAACCAGCGCTGGTAGGCTTTGGCCGAAGGTACCGTTAGTACGCACAAAGCTAGCAGCAGCACGCCACACGCTACCAGTTCCAACGGGCTGCGCGTAAAAACATAGGAAACCAGCAGCGGCAACCCCAGCAAGCTCAATAAGCTGTTGCGCAACAGCATGCGACTCTGGTACACCCGCAGATTCTGCTCGGCGGGCCGCCGCAGATTGGGCGTCATGCGGCGAGAAATCAAATACAACAGCACCCCCGCTAGGGGCAGCAACGCCCCCAGCAGCAACAACAGAGGCCACGACGCCAGTGTCGGCTGCGGCGAAGTGCCCCCCGCCACCTTGTTGCCACCGGCCAGCACAAGGGCCCCCATCAGTAGTGCCTGTACGGAGTAGTGCAGCCAGTGTCGCCACCGGATGCGCCGGATAGCTCGGTGGAAATCAGCGTCGGTCATGGTAGGGTGGAAGGGAGCCGGCGTTTATGCGGAGCAGGGTTTAAGTAGCAAGCTATCAAACAAGCATACCAGCATACGAAGCTCTCAGCTGAAAGTCAGAAAAACCGACCGACTCTTGATCTTCAACAAATTAAAAACGTAACTTAATACTAATCACCAGCCACCCCTGCCATGCAATACTCCATGCCAGCCCCGTTTGTAGGCGTCCGTACCTTTGTTTTCCGGCGCTATATTACGCTCCGCTATCATTTAGTTGCGCCTGCGGCCGACCTAGCTGCCAAAGCGGCTCGTCGGGCCCGCAAGCGGCGGAAGAAGGAGGTGAAAGATGAGCGTCTGCGCAATTTCTTCGGCTGGTGTGAGGGATGTGCAGCCTACGGCTCAATATTCTAGAATTTACTAATCATAAAAACGGAAAGCGCCACCTCTAATTGGGTGGCGCTTTTTTATTTTATAATAATGACGACTTTTGCCGTTAAGAATCATTTTATTCAATTATTAAAGGATAAATATAGTATTGAATAATTGTTTTTGACAGTTTGTAATGAAATTTTTATTTAAATAGCTAATTGAATTTTGTATTCCTCAATAGCTTCTCGAATAGCATTAACGAATAGCCAGAAGTTGATATTAGTGCTGGTTTTTCTTTTGCTACGGCTATTCACGCCATAAAGTGATTCGCGGAAAGTGCTCGTTAGCTCGAACTGCGCGCCGGCATTTCGTTTGTTTTTGTTGATAATATTCTTAGCTAGATTTCCATCTAGCATTTCCTGGCTAGTTATATAAGCATTAAAGCCAGCTCCTACCAATCGTGCTTCCAATAATTCCTTAAATGGTTTATCAAGGCCACCTATTAAGCATGCTTTATATCCCATCCCGGTACTTTCATTAGGTTGATTATCAGTACAGCCATGAAAAGAAAGGCTGATAGTGCTATTACTTGCCAACTCAGTAGCTACAGGGTCATCATAATGAGAGGCGGTTACATGTAATTTGCCGTTCTGCTTATTAGGATTGATGCCATTGAAAATGAAATAATCATATGTCTGCGATGTTGCAGGTTGGCCATTGAAATCACTGGTAAAGCCAGCAGTTGCCAAAGCCAGCTCCGTCGTGCCACTTTCTATACTGCCACCATGAGGAGCCATGATAAATATTGAATTCTCCTCGTTATCGTTTTTCTCTGTTTCATAATGCCAACGGTGCCTATACCATTGTTTGGTGAAATTAGTGCCTTCAATTTCTTCGGCATACAAGTCTGTCATGCTGCAATAAAAATCACGTCCTTGTGGCATAGTTTTGCCTTTTTATATTGAAAAGATATTAATATAATTATTGAAAATGGTATTGGTAATTCCGTAGATAATTATGAAATAAGCTTACTATTTTTCACCTGAAATTATTATTGTTCCGTAATCGAGGGCAAGTGATTCATTAGAACTATTTTCATTCAGTAAATGAAATACTGAATTTTTAATTTGCTCTTTTGTGTTATCATCAGCTTTACTCATGGCCGCAACTACTGGAGCTGCTACATCATTCATGAAGCTCCAATAATTAGCGGTGGTTCCGGCATTTAGCTTGCCGGTTACTTCCTTTTCCGTGGTGTTCTGGAATCCGGCCTGCGCAAACAAATCGGCTAGAAAACTAGGTGCAGCACAGCGAAACATACCGGGCGCCCCTTGCGGCGGCGCGGGCAGCTGCATGTGCTCGTTGATCACGCTCATAGTAGCCGTAATCCAGAAGTTTTTATTGGGTGCACCCCACACGGCGGCAGCAATTCTTCCTCCAGGTTTGAGTACCCGGGCCATTTCCTTAGCGGCTAACAGCATGTCGGGGAAAAACATAAAACCAAAACGACAGCTAATAGTGTCGAACGTTTCGTCGTCAAACGGTAACTCACAAACGTCGCACCGAACAAACTCACAATTGGTAATTCCTTTTCTCAAGGCATTATCGCGGGCGACATCCAACATGCCTTCAGCAAGGTCCGTGATAACCACTTTCCCATTCGTGACGATAGGTGCAATTGTCAGGCCTGGCTCGCCAGTGCCGGCGGCAATATCTAGCACTACGGCAGTAGGTTTCAACTTCAGGGAAGTTATAATCTCTGTTCCCATCGGCCTCAACCAGTCCATCGTGAAGTCATCCCATTTTCTCCAGCCTGCCGAAAACTTGTTCCAAGTTTCTTTCTGCTGTTCCCGGATTCGTTCCAGTTGTGCTTCCATAGGGTAGGTTTAATCTGTGGTGATGCGTAGCAGGTATAGCAAGCGCCAATCGTGCATTTCCTAGCCGTTGGTTTCAAGTGGCTGGATGAGCTGAGAAGGAAGGACTTGTCATGCCATATGTTAATATATGTAATACTTAATATTATGTCAAGTATGTACTTCGCCACCCGAGCGCATAGCGTTTCTGCTAGCCGAAATACCGCTTTTACGGAGTTTGAGAGCCTACTCAATGCAAAAACGCCACCGATTAAGGATGGCGTTTTTGCGTTAGGCGAGCAAATCGAAAAGTGGTTTATGTTCCGCATGCTATACTCCTGGCCAGGAATCTAGCTGTTTGCTTATGGTGAAGCCATTTAACTTCTAGTGCGAAATAGAATTTCTATCTAATCTTCATACGCCTTAGCTCATAGAAATCAGGCTTGCCTTTTTCAAGGAGCACTTTTTGCCCTCTTTAGCTTCTTCGGAGAGGCGAGGTAGATATAGGGGGGCTGGCCCTGTGCTATCAGGGGAAGGCTTATTTCTCGGCGTACACTTCCTTTAGCTGCTTGGTCAGATAAGTAAAAGAAAGCGGTATATCAGTACCTGGGTTAGTTGTGTTGCCCTCAATAAAAATGTTGCCTTTGTAGTTCGCCTTTCGCAGCGCTCTTAAATAAGGCTTGAAATCATCGCCTTGCACACCCGGAAAAGAGCGGGTTTGTTTTTCAGCAATTTCGCAGTGAACCAATAGATCTTTTGCGTCAATAATGCTTTGTGGCGATTCGCCCCCACGCATCATGTGAAAAATATCGGCGTTGAGTTTGAAGTTCGGATGATTAACCGCCCGTACGACATCCGCTGCTGACTTTAGAGAAGTCAGAAAATTTGTTTCGGAAGCTTGCAGGCTTTCAATGGCAATCATAATCTTGTGCTTCTGAGCTGCAACGGCCAGTTTGCGGCACAGGACGACAAAATCGGCTTGGGCTTTCTGCGCATCGTAGCCGTCCGGAATCCTGCGTGCGCCGCCACTACCCAACACAATTACAGGAATACCGGCCTGTTGGGCTCTCGAAAAAGCACTGTCGACATACGCTACCACTCTGGCATCGTCCACATTAGGTCCGGCAATTTTTATTTTGCCGGTAAAGAGAATATTGCAGAGATATACTTTGCATTTTGCCTTTTTTATCCGGGCCAGGTTTCGTTGGAACTGCTCTTCTGAAAGAGAGGGTGAAATCGTGCGACTCACAGCCTCACCTAGCATCCGAAAACCGGCGGCGTATAGCAGGCTATCCTGCTCAAGTGGTGCCACAAGGCCTATCTGCGGAACAGATTCTTTACTTGGAGCAAAGCTGAGCGAAGTAGTAAGTGCAACGGACAGTGCCAACACGGTTATGAACCTCATAGAACAGCTGAGTTTAGATGAATAGCATAAAGTAGATATAAAGTTAAGCTTTCGTGCTATCTGATAAACTAATTCACGTACTGCCTCCCATCACTCGTGCTCTGCTAGTACAGGTTTGCGGCTCCTCTAGAGAGCTAGAAAACTCGCCGAATAGCGGGCATGGCTATACACTTGCGCTAACTGGGTACTTTGTTGGCTCGCAATCATAAACTCGAAAGGCTCTATATCCCATCTGACAGGGATGTAGAGCCTTTCGAGTTTATTGCGCAAATGCTGACCGTTACGGGAATTTCGGAAACTTCGAGAAGTCGGGCTTGCGCTTTTCGAGGAAGGCGTTTTTGCCTTCTTTGGCTTCTTCGGAGAGGTAGTAAAGCAGCGTGGCATTGCCGGCCAGCTCCTGAATGCCCGCCTGGCCGTCCAACTCGGCGTTGAAGCTGGACTTGAGCATACGGAGCGCCAGCGGGCTTTTCTCTAGGATCTTGTTGCACCACGCCACGGTGGTTTCTTCGAGCTGCTCCAGGGGCACCACTTTGTTTACGAGGCCCATATCGAGGGCTTCTTGGGCGTTGTACTGGTCGCAGAGAAACCAGATTTCGCGGGCTTTCTTCTGGCCCACCACGCGGGCGAGGTAGGAGGCCCCAAAGCCCCCATCAAACGAACCCACATTGGGGCCGGTCTGGCCGAAGCGGGCATTTTCGGCAGCAATACTTAGGTCGCAGACTACGTGCAACACGTGGCCGCCCCCAATGGCCCACCCCGCCACCATCGCCACCACTGGCTTGGGAATGGAACGGATCATTTTCTGTAGGTCCAGCACATTGAGGCGGGGCATGGCATCGTCGCCGACGTAGCCGCCGTGGCCGCGGACGCTCTGGTCGCCGCCCGAGCAGAAAGCTTTGCCGCCTTCGCCGGTAAGGATAATGACGCCAATGTCGGTGCGGTTGCGGCAGATGTCCATCGCCTCAATCATTTCCTGCACCGTCAGAGGCGTGAAAGCATTATGCACCTGCGGGCGGTTGATGCTGATTTTGGCAATGCCGCCTGACTGCGTGAAGAGAATTTCGCGGAACTCCTTGATCGGAGTCCAAGTAAGTTGTTCGGCCATACGAAGTGAAATAAAGAAGCATCAATCACTGCTTGTTTCCTGCAAGCCGATGCTAGGCAGAGAACAAGTAGTAGGGGAATTAGGCAAAAGCGGCTTTAACAGCCGCACGATACTGTTCGAAAAACGCGGCGTTGGTTTTGCTTTCGGTGGTTATTTCAAGCAAGGCCGCGCCGGTTTCCAACGCAAAGAAAACCGGTAGCGCCGACTCTAGTTCGGCGAATGATGAAACTTGGAAGTACCGCAGCTTAAAATCCCGGGCGGTGTTCTCGGCCGTCAGGGCCTGGTGAGTCTCAAAGTACTCGTCCAGTTCCGGCTGCTGACGTGGCCCATCGATGATGCGGAAAATGCCGCCACCGTGGTTGTTGAAAACCACCACGCGCAGATTAGGCGTCGGGTAGTTGTGCCAGAAAGCGTTCCGGTCGTAGAAAAACGCCATATCTCCGGTCAGTAGCACCACGGGCCGCTCGGGTTGCGCCAAGGCGGCGCCCACTGCCGTGCTGTTGCAGCCATCGATGCCACTGGTACCGCGGTTGGCAAAAACCTCAACGTCAAGTTCACTAGGTAGCCCCAGAATATTAGCGTAGCGCACCGTCATGCTATTGGCGAGGTGCAGCGCCGTGCGGTCAGGCAGCATTTGCAGGCAGCGATACATAGCCGTAAACTCGTTGAACGGCTGTGCTGGTTGCTGTATGAATTCCAGTAGAAAATCGGTAGCTCGGTTTTCTGCCGCTAGCCACGGCTTCAGGTATTCCGCTTTAGCTGAAGCTACTGCCTCCTGTAGTTGCCCGTTGCTCGATGATGTTAGGGGAGTAGGCGGAATGAGAGGCGTTGCTACCCGGGTGGCATCTTGCGCAGCGGTGTGGCCCGGCAACGCAAAACGGGGATTTAGCGCCTCAGAAACTTCCGTACTGCCCTCTGCACGGCGTGACTCTTCTGCTAGCAAGGAAGCAAAAAAGTCAGCTGGCTCCAGCGGTACCACTTTCGTGAGCGACTGGAACGTATCGGCCGCGGTGCCAGCCGGCTGGATGTGCCAATGTTGGGCTGGCTGCGCGTTGCGGAGGTAGAGCTTGAGCGCCTTGGAGATAAGCGACTGGCCGAAGGTGATAAGCAACTCTGGTTTCAGAGCCTTTTTCAGATTCTGGTCCAGCGCAGCCATTACGATGTCTTGGCGGCCGAATGGACGGTGGCTGTGCTCGTTGTCAGAAGGAGTTGGCAGGTGCAGGTTGGCAATCAAGTCACCTACCACTGGCACCTGGAAGGCGGCGGCAAACTTGCGCAGCACTAGCAGTAATTCCCTATCCGCGGGGTGCTGGCCCGCTACTACCAACACGCGACTAGCGCTACGAATAGCGTCGAGCAACTCACGTAGCACGGTAGCAGGCAACTGAGGTCGGGTGGGTAGCTCACGCGTCGCTTTCACATCCTGCTCGTACCGGATTTCCTCGCCCTGCTTCGGGTAGAAAGGCTCCCGCAATGGCACGTTTACCTGCACGGGTCCCGCAGGTCCGGCCTGCGCCAAATTGATGGCCTCATTAACAATGCGCGCCGCATGCCATTTGGCATGAGCGTGCGTGGTGTCAACCGGAAACTCGAACGCGCCTTTGGCGTGGGCACCATACAGATTGTGCTGGCGAATGGTCTGGCCATCGAGTTGGTCTATCCACTCCGGGGGACGGTCGGCGGTGAAAATTACCAGCGGAATATGCTGAAAATAAGCTTCTGCTACGGCTGGCGCGTAGTTGAGGCCCGCCGTGCCCGACGTGCAAACCAACACTACGGCCCGCCGCTGCACCTGCGTCATACCCAACGCAATGAAGGCGGCGGCGCGCTCATCGGGCACTACCCGTACCGTCAGATTGGGGTGACGGGTAAAAGCCAGCGTCAGCGGGGCCGAGCGGGACCCAGGAGACAGCACCACGTCCGTAATGCCATGCCGGGCACAGATTTCAGCAATATTATGAACAGCCTGCATAGAATAGCTAAGTGGGGGAGTAACGACGTGATGAAAGAAGTGAACGTTGTAGCCAGCTTTGTGGCGGTCTGCTTACGCAGAGATACTTCTACTCTTCGGTCATACACTCGATGGCACCACCATAGGGTGTAAAACCGCCCCGGCGGTGGTTAGCTTTAATTCGGTTTCCTGCCATTCACGAGCGGGGTCGGAGTCGATGGTGAGACCAGTGCCAGCGTAGAGAATGGCTTCGGCGGGACGCAACTGGAGGCAGCGCAGGTTTACGTAGAGGCGTGAGACGCCGGCCACCGGCAAGTTTACGGGCCCCAGGAAGCCGCTGTAATAGGCCCGGTCGTAGCCCTCGTGCCGGTGTAGAAAATCGAGGGCCGCCTGCTTGGGCATACCGCCCACGGCCGAGGTAGGATGTAGCAGCCGCAGCATATCGGTGCCCAGATTTGGGAATGGCACTTGGCGCAGGTTAACCTCGAAATCGGTGCGTAAGTGCAGCAATTCGCCCGCTGCTACCGTACGGGGGCCGGTTTCGTCGTATTCGCGCAGCCGCAACTGCTTGAAGCAGCTCACGATATAGCGCGCTACCAAGGCCTGCTCTTCGATTTCCTTTTGCCGCCAAATAGCCGTGTTGGGCGCTTGTCCGTGCACAAGGGGCTGAGTGCCGGCTAAAGCCATGGTGCGGAACGTGTCGTCGGCCGTAACTTCGGCCAACACCTCGGGCGTAGCGCCCAGCCACGTGCCCACGCCCGGCACGCTCACCAACGACACGAAGGCCTGCGGGTACTTTTCGCTTAAATCGGCAAAAGCCAGTAGCGGGTCGAAGCCGGGCGCCAAGGGCCAGCGGGCCGCCCGCGACGACACCACTTTCCCCAGTGTCTTGGCCTCAATGGCCGCTACACCGGCACGAACGAGCGCCGAGTACTCGGTCTTGGTGGCGGCGTGCGGGGCGGGCTGCGTACTATAAGGCCACGCCAACGGCTCGACGGGTGCCATGGCTAGCCAGGCGGTCAGGGCCGGAATCAGCGACCGGGCCGCCGTCGCAACCGCTACGGTATCAGGCTGGGCGGTATTGAAAAGCACATCCGCAGGCAGAAACAAGGCCGGGTTGTGGTCGGAGTCGCGGAACGGAAAAAAGGCGAAGCCGGCCGGGGCGGTAGCATCAAGAGCGGGTGGCAGACCCGTATAAGCGGCTTCTAACGTGCGGGCCACCACTAGGCGCGGGTGCGCCGTACCTGGCTCGCGCCACACCGCCAAGGGGCGGCCGGTGCGCAACGCTCCAGCCACAAGGTGGCGTAGCCGGGCAGAGGCGCTCAAGCCTATCGTTGCCGCCGGCCAAGGCAGTTGCCGAAGTTCGTCGGGTCGCTTCATGCTTGCGGCTGGGCCGCGGGAGGTAAATCGACAACGGCCATGGTGATGCGGCTGATGCAAACCAGCGCGCCGGTTTCTTCGTGCGTGATGCGGATTTCCCACACCTGCGTGCTGCGGCCCACATGCAGGGCGGTAGCATGGCCCACCACGTAGCCCGATTTCACGCCTTTGAGGTGATTGGCATTGATTTCCAGCCCCACGCAGGCTTTTTTGCGTATGTCAACCTGTAGGGTAGCCCCGATGCTGCCCAGCGTTTCGGCCAGGGCGACGGAAGCACCCCCGTGCAGCAAGCCCATGGGCTGGTGAGTTCGGTGGTCAACGGGCATACGGCCCGTTATCGTCCGCTCACCAACTGCCGTTATCTCGATGCCAAGATGTTCACCCAAGGTGTTCTTAGCCCACGCGTTGATTTGGGCAGGATCAGTGGGGAATTGTGCCATATGCAATGAAAAATTGTAGCATTGGGGGCTTGTAAGGCCAGAAGCAACGGTACTTCTAAAGGATAAACAGCAAAGCTAGCCGGAAAGTGAGCGTCAAAAAAATATACCTAATCCGTCACGGCCAGACCGATTACAACGTGCAAAACATTGTGCAGGGCAGCGGCGTCGATTCAGATTTGAACGATACGGGTCGGCGGCAGGCCGAGCAGTTTTTCGCCGCCTATCAACATATGCCGTTCGATAAAGTCTACACGTCGGTGCTGCGCCGCACCCATCAATCGGTGCGCGGATTTCTGGAGCTAGGCCTGCCGCACGAGCAATACACGGCCCTCAACGAGATTAGCTGGGGCGTGCGCGAGGGTACCCGCATCACCGCCGAAGAAGACGCCGAGTATCAAGGTGTGCTCGACCAATGGGACCGGGGCGAAACCCACGCCCGCCTCACCGGCGGCGAAAGCCCTGACGAAGTAGCCGCCCGGCAGCGACCTTTCATCGAATTACTAAAAAGCCGCCCCGAAGAAGAAAATGTGTTGATCTGCATGCACGGCCGCGCCATGCGGGTGCTGCTCTGCCAACTCCTCAACTATCCCCTCAGCCGGATGGACGCTTTCGAGCATCGCAACCTGTGCTTGTATAAGTTGCACTACACGGGCTCTATGTTTACGGTGCGTAACTTCCTGGACGTAGCCCACCTGGATTGATGGAGATGCATTAGCCGCAAGGAGTGGGGCCCATAAAGTGAACTTGACGAAGCGCATTTTGCTATCTTTTCGCGCATTTACCTGGGAAAACACGACTTCATTTCATCACCAATTATCGAACATGATGCTTTTGCCACTTGCCTTCCGTCGGTTGATGCTGCTGTTGCTCTTGAGTGGCAGCGCCGCTAGTGTTGCGCAAGTTGCGCTGGTAGCCCAGCCGGGTGGGTTGGTGCCAGTGGGGCTGGGCTGGGCGCGCAACAACGTGAACGGGGCCGTGTTCCGCAAAAACTCCGTGGTGACGCACCAGCAAACACAGTACACCGCCTTCTATGATTCGGTGGGATATATCGTGCTGGGGCGCCGTACGCTGCCCGCCGGCACTTGGCAAGTGCAGCGCACCCGTTACCAAGGCAAAGTGTCGGATGCGCACAATATTATTAGCTTGATGGTGGATGGCGCGGGTTATCTGCATTTGTCTTTCGACCACCACGGCAACCCGCTGCGGTACTGCCGCAGCGTTGCGCCCAACTCCTTGGAGCTAACCGACCTGCTTCCCATGACCGGCAAGCAAGAATCGAACGTGACGTATCCGGAATTCTATCGGTACCCCGACGGCGACTTGCTATTCGTGTACCGCGACGGTAGCTCCGGCAATGGCAACATGGTGCTCAACCGCTACAGCACCAAAAGCAAGCAGTGGACGCGCCTGCACGACGTACTGATTGACGGCGAAGGCCAGCGCAATGCCTACTGGCAAGCCACGCTCGACGCCCGTGGCACCCTCCACGTGTCGTGGGTGTGGCGCGAGTCGCCGGATGTGGCTTCCAACCACGATATGGCGTATGCCCGCTCCTTGGATGGCGGCAAAACCTGGCAGAAAAGTACGGGCGAAGCCTACCAACTGCCCATCACCGAGAAAACCGCCGAGTACGCCTGCCGCATTCCGCAGCGCAGCGAATTGATCAACCAGACCTCTATGGCGACCGATGCGCAAGGCAACCCCTACATTGCCACTTACTGGCGGCCCGCTGGCTCCACGGTGCCGCAGTACCAGCTGATTTATCTGGCCAACAAGCAGTGGCGCGTGGCGCAAGTCGGGCAGCGCACCACGCCGTTCAGCTTGAGCGGAGCGGGTACCAAGAAAATCCCGATTTCTCGCCCCCAAGTGGTTGTTGGCAACGGCAAAAGCAACCCGCCGGTGTACGTACTATACCGCGACGTGGAGCGCCAGGATCGGGTTTCAATAACGCAGTGCCCCGACTTAACTAAAAACCAATGGACCACCAAGGATTTGAACACCGAGCCCGTCGGTAACTGGGAGCCGAGCTACGACACCGAACGGTGGCGGCAAACCGGCCGCCTGAATTTGTTTGTGCAGCGGACTGGGCAAGGCGACGGGGAGACGCTGGAAAAGCTGAAGCCTCAGCCGGTTTATATTCTCGAATGGGCTCCTTAGTTGGCTTGCTACGGAAAGCAAACCCGATGCAACATACTATTGCCTACGCGTGCGTTATTTCCGACCGCAAAACCCTGGCTGTAACTAGGCGGTATGCATAATCCTGAATTCCCTAATTGACCGGCGGTTTGCACCGCCGGATTTTCGGGCTAATTTTGACGCCCACTCATTTCAACCGCAGAAGCAGATGGCCGAGATCATAAAAATGCCCAAAATGAGCGACACAATGACGGAAGGCGTCATTGCCACTTGGCTCAAGAAGGTAGGCGACAAAATAAAGTCCGGCGACGTGCTGGCCGAGGTGGAAACCGACAAGGCCACCATGGAGTTGGAAAACTACGAGGATGGCACCCTACTTTATATTGGCCCGAAAGAAGGCGAATCGGTAGCCGTGGATGGCATTCTGGCCATCGTTGGGAAAGAGGGCGAGGACTTTTCGGGCTTGCTATCCGGCGGACAAGGCGGCGCTGCTCCCGCGGCAACTGAGGCACCCAAAGCCGAAGCCACCCCCGCGCTCCAAGCGCCTGCGGTGCCAACTCCCGCGCCTGCCCCGGCTGCCACTCCGGTTTCGGCGCCCGTAGCCGCCGCGCCCGCTGCTCCAGCCGGCAACGGCAAGAAAGCTACTGTGGTGCGGATGCCCAAAATGAGCGACACCATGACCGAAGGCACTATTGCGGCCTGGTTGAAGAAGGTGGGCGACAAAGTAAAGTCCGGCGACGTGCTGGCTGAAGTCGAGACCGACAAGGCCACGATGGAGCTGGAAAACTACGAGGATGGCACCCTGCTTTATATCGGCCCGAAAGATGGCGAAGCCATTGCCGTAGATGGCGTTTTGGCCATCATCGGGGAAGAAGGAGCCGACGTGCAAGCCCTGCTCGGCGGACAGAGCGGCGGTAGCGCCGCCCCGGCGGCCCCAGCACCAGAAGAAGCTGCTCCGGCCGCTACGGCTCCCGCTGCCGCTGCCGCCACGCCCCAAGCTGCTACCACTACCCAGCAACCTGCTGGTGGTCGTTTACTGGCTTCGCCGTTGGCCAAGAGCATAGCCAAGGAAAAAGGCATCGACCTAAATACCATCAAAGGCTCCGGCGAAAACGGCCGCATTATTTCCCGCGACCTGGAAAGCGCACAGCCGAGTGCCGCACCAGCCGCTCAGCCTGCCGCTGCTCCTGCTGCGTCGGAGCAGCCCGAATACATCAAAGCGGCGCTACCCGAAACGGCCGCCCCGAGTGCGCCCGAGGCCAAGGCGCCGGCCGCGCAACCCGCCTCGCAAGACTACACCGACACGCCCGTGTCGCAGATGCGCAAGGTTATTGCCCGGCGCCTGTCCGAGAGCTTGTTTACGGCCCCGCATTTCTATCTGACGATGGAAATCCTGATGGACCGGGCCATGGAAGTACGCACGCAACTCAACGCCCTGTCGCCGGTGAAGCTTAGCTTCAACGATTTGGTTATCAAGGCCGCTGCCGTGGCGCTCAAGCAGCACCCGGCCGTTAACTCCTCGTGGCTCGGCGACAAAATCCGTCAGAACAAGGTGGTAAACATTGGCGTGGCCGTGGCCGTGGACGAAGGCCTATTGGTGCCCGTGGTACGCAACGCCGATGGCAAAGGCCTCTCCACTATTGCCACCGAAGTAAAAGAGCTGGCGGGCAAAGCCAAGAGCAAAAAGTTGCAGCCCGCTGAGTGGGAAGGCAGCACCTTTACCATCTCCAACCTAGGCATGTTCGGCATCGACGAATTCACGGCCATCATCAATCCGCCCGATGCGTGCATCTTGGCGGTGGGCGGCATCAAGCAAACGGCCGTGGTAAAAGACGGGGCGCTGACCATCGGCAACATTATGAAAGTAACGCTCAGCTGCGACCACCGCGTAGTGGACGGGGCAACTGGTGCGGCTTTCCTTCAAACTCTGAAAAGCTTGCTCGAAGACCCCATGCGCATGCTGATCTGATAGAAGGTCAAGAGTTCATGCATTCTAAAAAACCAGCCTGCAAGGGCTGGTTTTTTTATTTATTCACTTTATTGAGAAATTATATGTTTTCCTGCCCTGCTCACCCCGCACTACCAAACTTTCACTTCATTGATTTCATGCTATGAAACACTTTGTACCAATCACACTGATGTGCTTAACGAGCGTGGTTGCTTTCGGGCAGGGCCAGGCGTTAACGGGGCAGGTGCTCGACGCAGCCGGTAAGCCCGTGGTGGGCGCCACTGTGGTCGAGAAGGGTACCAACAACGGTACCGGGACGGGCGCTGATGGCCGATTTACGCTCCGGGCCCGCTCTGAGTCGTCAAGGCTGGTGGTAAGCTCCATCGGGTTTGCCAGCCAGGAAGTAAGTGCCAGCGGCGGCGCCCTAACCGTACGTTTGGCCGAGGCCAGTACCAGCCTCGACGCCGTGCAGGTAGTTGGTTCGCGCAGCCAGAACCGCTCCGTTACCGATTCGCCCTCGCCGGTAGATGTAATCGATATTCGGGAGGTGACGGCCAAAACCGGACAGCTCGACGTGAACCAGTTGCTGCAATTCGTGGCGCCCTCGTTCAATTCCAACCGCCAGACCGGCTCCGACGGCGCCGACCACGTAGACCCGGCCAGCCTGCGCGGCCTTGGTCCCGACCAAACCCTGGTGCTGGTGAACGGCAAGCGGCAGCACCAGTCGGCCCTCGTGAACCTGTTCGGCTCGCGGGGGCGGGGCAATACCGGCACCGACCTCAACGTCATTCCAGCAGCGTCAATCGAGCGAATCGAGATTCTGCGGGATGGCGCGGCCGCTCAGTACGGCTCCGATGCCATTGCGGGCGTTATCAACATCGTGCTAAAGAAAAGCGTGGAGGAGCTTACCGTGAGTGCCAACTACGGGGCCTACGACGCCAAATACCGCTTCGACGACAAGAATTTTGATGGTGGTAATTTCAATGCCAACGTCAACTACGGCATTGGGGTAGGGCAGAGCGGCGGCTTCGTGAATGCCACGCTCGACTACAACCAGCGCGAGCATACCCAACGGGCCAACGTACCGTCGCCCGACGGCATAGCCCGCCGCCAGTACGGCGACCCGGAAGTGAAGAACACGGCGGCGTATTTGAACGCCAAATTTCCGCTCAGCGACAAAGCCCACATCTATACCTTCGGGGGCGTGAACAAGCGGGGCGGCGACGCGTACGCGTGGACGCGCTTCGCCGACGATGACCGCAACGTGCCTTCCATCTACCTCAACGGCTTCGACCCCATCATTACCAGCGACATCTGGGATGGCTCGGCCGTGGTAGGGGTGCGGCTGCTAGCCGGCAACTGGGACCTGGACTTAAGCAACAATTTCGGCTCCAACCGTTTCGAGTATGGCGTGCGCAACACACTCAATGCCTCACTCGGGGCTAGCTCCCCGACGTCATTCGACGCCGGCGGATTTCAGTTGCAGCAGGATGTGGTGGGGCTAAGCGCCACGCGCAACTACAAAACCGTGCTGCAAGGCTTGAACGTGGCCCTTGGAACAGAATATCGGCGGGAGTGGTACTCGCTGTTTGCCGGCGAAGAAGCATCCTACCGCAACTACGACCCGGCTGGTACGCCCGATTCGCTCAGGAAAGCCGCAGGGTCGCAGGGCTTCCCCGGCTATCAGCCCACGGATGCCATCAAAGCCAAACGCAGCAACATAGGCGCCTACGTGGATGCCGAACTGAATGTGACGCAACGCTGGCTGCTGGCCGCGGCCCTGCGCTACGAGCACTACAGCGACTTCGGGAGCACGCTCAATTACAAAGTGGCCACCCGTTTCAACCTGACCGAGTTCCTGACGCTGCGTGGCACTTACAGCACCGGCTTCCGGGCGCCTTCGCTGGCGCAGGTCAACTTCAACTCCACTTTCACCAACTTCATTGGCGGACAACCCGTGGAAGTGCTGCTGGCTCGCAACAACAGCGCCGTCACGCAGAAGCTAGGCATTCCGAGCCTCAAGCAGGAAACCTCCAACAGCGCCAACATCGGGTTGACTAGTCGGTTGGGTTCGTCGTTGAGTTTGACCTTGGACGGCTATTACATCAAAATCGACGACCGGGTGGTACTGACCAGTCAATTTTCGGCCGATGACCCCGTCATTGGTGCCGATTTGCAGGCCCTGAATGTAGGCCAGGCGCAATTCTTTGCCAATGCCGCTTCCACCAATTCATTGGGGCTGGATGCCGTACTGAGCCACACGCTTGCACTGAGCAGTGGCCGCCTCAATTCCACCCTTGCCGCCAACTTCAACCGCCTGCGCATCGACCGAGTACAAACGTCGGGACGGCTGACCGGGCGTGAGGACGAGTTTTTTGGGCCGCGCGAGCAGGCTTTTGTGAAAGCATCGGCCCCGCCATCCAAAATCAATCTCACCTTCGATTACCAAATGGGCCGCTTCGGCGCGCTCCTGCGGTTTGTGCGCTTCGCGGAAGT
Organism: uncultured Hymenobacter sp.; assembly: GCF_964242765.1. NCBI lineage: Bacteria > Pseudomonadati > Bacteroidota > Cytophagia > Cytophagales > Hymenobacteraceae > Hymenobacter > uncultured Hymenobacter sp. The sequence goes on along the minus strand of NZ_CAXTBM010000004.1, from coordinate 68,892 downwards.
GACCTTGATTGATTACGACGGCGAAGAGCAGGTGTACACGCCTCGTACCACCACCGACCTTTCGCTCAGCTACGCCCTCACCGACCACTTGCAATTCTCGGTGGGCAGTTCCAACCTGTTCAATCAATACCCCACGTTCTTCAACCCGCAAGTCACGGAAACCGGCGGCGCCTGGGACCCGGTGCAGATGGGCTCGAACGGCCGATTTTACTTTGCTAAATTGCAGGCCCGTTTCTGATTCATTTAACGATTGACATTTATTATTCAACAGAAGGGGAGGCATCGGTAGTAACCAGTGCCTCTTTTTCGTTGAATGAAAGGGGTTAGATGGCAGTGGGTTGTTCCATGATAAATGTTGATTGTTAAATGAAAATACGCTCCACTACCGTCTTGGGGGTGCGCCACAACGGCGAAGTTGCGCTCGGCGCCGATGGTCAGGCCACCATGGACAAGCACGTAGCCAAAAGCAACGTGCGCAAAGTTCGCAAGCTTCAGGATGGCAAAGTCGTGACCGGCTTTGCTGGCTCCACTGCCGATGCTTTCATGCTGCTCGATAAGTTCGAGGAGAAGCTCAACGGCTACGGCGGCAATCTGCGCCGCGCCGCCATTGAGTTAGCCAAAGAGTGGCGCAAGGATCAGTACCTGCGCAAGCTCGAAGCCATGATGGTGGTAGCCGACCGAGACGAGCTACTCATCATTGCCGGCTCCGGCGACGTGCTCGAACCCGATTCCGAAGTAGCCGCCATCGGCTCGGGCGCCATGTATGCCCAGGCTGCCGCGCTGGCCCTTAAGAAGCACGCCCCCCACCTGACGGCCCGCCAGATGGTGGAAGATGCCCTGCACATTGCGGCCGACATCTGCATCTACACCAACCACAATCTGATGATTGAACAGCCCGTCTAAGGCTGGATTTGCAAGCAACCCAGGCGCAATTGTGCGCTATTCAGAATCTTCGAGGTAACCTCTAACTATTGAACGATTCCAGGCTGCAATTTGATTGTATTCCGCACACCCACTAACACTGAACCTACGATTCGATGAACGTAACGAACTTCCTTAAGCACCACTACCGCCACTTCAACGCTGCTGCTCTGATTGATGCCGCCGAAGGCTACAACAAGCATCTCGCGGAAGGGGGCAAGATGATGATTACCTTGGCAGGCGCCATGAGCACCGCCGAAATGGGCATCCAGTTGGCCGAGTTGATTCGGCAGGACAAGGTGCAGATCATCAGCTGCACGGGTGCCAACTTGGAAGAGGATATCTTCAACCTAGTCGCCCACGACTTCTACGAGCGGGTACCGCACTACCGCGACCTGACGGCGGCCGACGAGCAAGCCCTGCTGGAGCGCCACATGAACCGCGTAACCGACACCTGCATTCCGGAAGAAGAGGCCATGCGCCGGCTGGAGCACTCGGTGCTGAAGTTCTGGGAACAGGCCGATAAGGCCGGTGAGCGGTACTTCCCCCACGAGTTCTTCTACCAGATTTTGCGCTCCGGCGAGCTAGAGCAGTATTACCAGATCGACCCCAAGGACTCCTGGATGCTGGCTGCCGCCGAGAAAAACCTGCCGATTATCTGCCCCGGTTGGGAAGATTCTACGCTCGGCAACATCTTCGCGGGCCACGTTATCAGCGGCGACATCCAGAACGTGCACACCGTGCGCACCGGCATCGAGTACATGATTTATCTGGCGGGCTGGTATACCGAGCAAGCCACTGAGGAAAGCCCAGTGGGCTTTTTCCAGATTGGCGGCGGCATCGCCGGCGACTTCCCCATCTGCGTAGTGCCGATGCTGCACCAGGATCTGGGTCGCACCAGCGTGCCGCTGTGGGGCTACTTCTGCCAGATTTCGGATTCCACTACCTCCTACGGTTCGTACTCCGGTGCCGTGCCGAACGAGAAAATCACCTGGGGCAAACTGGGCCAAGACACGCCGAAGTTTATCATCGAGTCGGACGCTACCATTGTAGCGCCGCTGGTGTTTGCTATGGTGCTGGGGCAGTAATTGCCTTTGTTGTTCACTGAAAAAGCCTCCCATATCATATGGGAGGCTTTTTTAGTGAATGTCTGCTATTTGGGTGGACCTAGATGCCTGAAGTATTCAGCCACAAGTTGAGGCCGGGAGTGGCGGCGTTGGCGCGGCGAACGAAAGCCTGAATCCGTTCAGCCGAACCCTGGTAGTTTGCTAGTAGGAGCAGGGCCCTCGTTCCTGCCGAAACCTGTGGCGGTTGCGGAAGGCCATTGGCAGCAATAGTGAACTGCGGGTAAGTGCCTGGGGTCAAGGTAAGTGGCGTGGCTCCTAGTAGCCGCAGCGAGTCGCGGAGTACTCTTACCGAAGCTTGCGTTGCAGGAAGCATGGTAGTGGCGTATCCCCAGATGATGTGAGGCGGTTGAAACCATAACTCAGGCGTGGCCACATCTACTACGTCAGGGTCACTGCTGCGCAAATTCAGGTAAGCATCTTCGAGTTCTAGTACACCCGTAGTGCTTTTGTTGCCCACTTTTAGTTGCAGCGTGTACGTGCCAGCAGCTAACCCGGAAATATCAACGGATGAGGTTGCTGGGCCAGTAGAGGTCAGGCAGATACCATTGGGCTTCGTAACGCCACTGAAGGTGAAGTTTAGCTGCCTTTCGTCCTGCCTGTAATTGGTAGTGAGGGCATAGTTTGCGCAGGTATATTGGTGCTCATCATGGAAATCAAGGCGAAGCTGACGAACTGAATTAGCGTGTGTCTCTGAGGCACTCATCCAAATACAGCCGCTACTAGCCGAATCGGGCTCAGGGACTGAAGGCGACTCACAACCACTGCCAAATAGGGTTGATAGAACAAGTGATTGAATTAGGAAAAATTTGTACTTTATAAACATATGGTTGGCAATTGAGTAGTTGCTATTGTCGGGTTAATGGGCCACGAAGATGAGTGCGTAACTATCTGTAAGGTTGCATGTGCACATAAAAATTCCCTGTGGATAGGCAAAATGCAGTTCCTTAGGCCGTTGCTTTTTAGTTGGATTATTATTCTATGTAGCGTAGCCTCAGGTAGCGTTTTCGGCGGGCAAAGGTAGGAGATAAATTTACCTTTTGCCATGTTGCTCACCAACCAAAACTACCTTTGCCAGGCCCACCACCGTTGCTTTTCAGCTATGAGCCTCGATTCCGCCAGTTTCTTTCAGTACACGCCCGAAACCGAGAAAACCACCATCTACGTCCAAACCCCTGACGGAGAGGACATGGAGCCTTGCGATGCCTTGCTGGTCGCCCAAACCAAGTTTCAAAAACTGTACATTACTCTGGAAAGGAAGCGCCGCTACCTAGCATACACGCAAGTTCCCGACTCCGAAGAAATCGAAATGGAGTTTCTGCAAGACTACGAGGAAGTAGAAGCTCTGATGGAAGATGCCGGCCTCGACGGCACCCACGACGGCGAGCAGGGCATCGTGTATCACAATCTGCTGTTCCTGCTGATGAACCCGTATTAGAAGGGCTCATCTGCCTTAAACGGTGAATGTTAACTCACATAAAAAGCCCGTCACTGAGCAGTGACGGGCTTTTTATATGGAAGCTAAGCTATACTATGCTTCTGCGAAACTTGTGGCGGTGGCCGCTGCTTGCCATTGCTGCATGTCGTGCTGCACGGCGGCTATTTTCTGCGCGGCCAACTGGTAGGCATCTTCGCCCAGGAATAGGTGCAGGGGCGGGTTATCGGCCTCGCTTACCTCGATGAGAAGCGCGGCGGCTTTTTCGGGGTCGCCGGGCTGGTTGCCGTTGATTTGCTGCTCGTGCTGGGTTTGGGAGTCGCGCACGGTTTGGTAGGCGCCGAGCGGGTGTTGCGGCTTGCCCATGGAACCCGCCGACAGGAACTCGGTGCGGAAGTAGCCGGGATACACTACCGTGGCGTTGACACCGAAAGGCTTGATTTCCGCAGCAAAGGATTCGGTCAGGCCATCGACGGCAAACTTGGTGGCGCAGTAGATGCCCCAGCCGGGGAAGTTGCCCATGAAGCCCCCAATGGAAGAAATGTTGAATACACGCCCGGAGCCTTGCTGGCGCAGATGGGGCATGGCGTGGCGCAACACGTTCAGCATACCGAACACGTTCACGTCGAAGTTCTTGCGGGTTTCTTGGTCGGAAAGTTCTTCTATCGCGCCCAGTTGCCCAAAACCGGCGTTGTTGACTAGCACATCGAGCCCGCCGAGGGTGCTGATGGTAGTCGCAATGGCTTGTTGCACGCTTTCTTCGTTGCCGAGGTCCATGTGCAGAGGTAAAAACCGGCCGTTGCTAGGCGGCACAACTTGTTTCAGTTCCTCTAGGTTGCGGGAGGTGGCTGCTACCGAATAGCCGTGGGCCAGTAGCCGTTGTACCAGCGTCAGGCCTAGGCCCTTCGATGCGCCGGTCACAAACCAAATGTTCTTGGAATTCATGCTCTTGATAGTTTTCGTTGTAAGAAAGAGAATCGTGTAGGGCTAGGCTTCCGAATAAGTAGAGCATAAGAAAAGCAGTTGGAAAGTGAGCAAGTAGGGGTGGAGACGGTTGGGGTTGCTTTTTACTGTAAACGGAAAGCAGAAAGTCGGATTTACCCAACGCCAGAGGAAGCGTCACTTTTCCAGGCTTGTCTGCTGCTACTCCGCAAATTCAGTTGAAACGGTGAGGGGTTGCCACGCCTGCATTTCCCGTCCGAAGGTTTCCAGCTTCTGCGTGGCTCGTTGGTAGGCATCCTGGCCAAGAAGCAAGTGCACCGGCGGGTTAGACTCGGAGGCGACTTGCATAATGGCGGCTGCGGCCTTTTCCGGGTCGCCCGCTTGGGCGCCGTTCATGGCCAGGTATTTCTCGTGCGAGGCACGTACGGCTTGGTACGCCTCAAGGGGTTGCTGCGCAAATACCAGCGACTCGGGCGTGAGAAAGTTGGTGCGGAAGGCGCCCGGTGCCACGGCCGTAACCTTGATGCCAAACGGGGCCACATCCTGCGCCAAAGCTTCCGAAAAGCCTTCTACCGCAAACTTGGTAGCCGCGTAAATGGCCCATCCCGTAGCCGGCGTAATACCAGCAATAGACGAAATGTTGAGAATGTGTCCGGCTTGGGCCTTTCGCATATACGGTAGTACCTGCCGAATTACGTTCAGGCCACCGAACACATTCACATCGAAAGCTTGGCGCGTCTCGGCATCAGTAAGTTCTTCGATGCTGCCGCCAATGCCGTAGCCCGCATTGTTGACTACCACGTCCAAGCGGCCGAAAGTGTTAATAGCTTGCTCGATGCCCTGCCGCACGCTTGCTTCATCGGCTAGGTCGACTTGCAGGGGCAGAAAAGCAAAGGAAGTAGTGCCTACGGCTTGCACGAGGCTGGCCTGCTTGCGGGAAGTGGCTGCTACGTGGTGGCCTTCGCGCAGCAGCCGTTTCACCAGCGTAAGCCCTAAACCCTGCGAAGCGCCGGTGACAAACCAAATTTTGGGGTTGCTCATAGTTTGCTCTGTTTGTACAGTACAAAGCTAGAGCAGCCAGCAGCCTAAGAACTTGCTGCAATCAAACCAATGCTTGCAAAAATCAAACAGTGCGTATTGCCGATGGCGTAGTGCCTGCTCGTTTCTTGAAGAAGTTGCTGAAGTGAGCCGGTTCCTCGAAGCCCAGCGAATAGCTTATTTCCGCCACGTTCCAGGTGGTATGTTTGAGCAGGGCGTGGGCTTCCTGCACGAGGCGGTCGGCAATGAGTTGGGAGGTGGTTTTGCCGGTTACTTCCTTCAGGGCCCGGTTCAGGTGGTTGACGTGCACGGCCAATTGGCCGGCAAAGGCGTTGGCGCTGCGTAGCCGCACCTGCTGCCCCGGCGACTCAATTGGGAATTGGCGCTCCAGCAACTCCGTAAACAGTGAGGCAATGCGGGTGGCCGCACTGCTGTCTTGGTAAAGCGTGGCGGCTGGTTGCAGCTTCATGGCGCTGTGGACCAGCTCGAACACGTAATTGCGCAACAAGTCATACTTGAAGGTGTAGCTAGATTGAATTTCCGCGAACATCTTCTCGAACAGTTGCTTGCAAGTTGTTAGCTGTGCGTCGTTCAGGGCGTAGAGCGGTTGGCCGCCGGGCTTGAACACAGGCAGATCCAGCGCCCCGGCGGGCAAGTGGCGTTGCAGGAAAGCTTCCGTGAAGATGCAGAAGTAGCCCGTTTGCTGGTCGTCGAGCGGTTCCCAGTCGTAGGGCACCATGGGGTTGGCAAACAGCAGCGCGTGGCCTCTGACTTCCACCGTTTTATCGGCGAAGTGGTAATTGCTGCAACCCGTCACGAGCGTGATTTTGTAGAAGTCTTTGCGACTGTAAGGCAGGTGGCAGGCTTTCGGCCCAACGAAATCATCGAGCCGGAACACGTTGAAATGTCCGATGTCCTGCTTCAGGTTTTCGGGTAGCCAGTGAATCTTGCTTTGATAGAATTCTTCGAGACTAACAGGCTTCAACATAAACCAAAGTTACGTAATTCAAACGGTAGCAACTTCCTGCTGCTTTCCTGGTATCTATACTGCACTCTACTGCCTTGGTTTTTTCAGCTTCGTTTCCCGCTTATGCCTACGACAACCATTCCCAAGAAACTCCTGGCCCGCCAGCACGAAATAACCGCCGATTTCCTGCGCGCCGTGGACCAGCACCTGGCCGATGTGGTGGCGAGCCGCGCCATTGAAATGCTGGAAATCCGAGACTTTGCCGACCAGCTCCATATTCATCCTACGCACCTGAGCAATACCCTCAAGCTTGCCACCGGCCACTCGCCGTGCTACTACTTCGAGGCCCGCATCATGGACGCGGCCCGGCAGCTACTGCGTGACACCAACCGGCCAGTAGCGGATATTGCCGCCAACCTCACCTACGACCCCTCCAACTTCACCAAGTTCTTTAAGCGCTTTGAAGGCTGCACGCCCAAGCAGTACCGCGAAGCAGTATGGGAACAGCAACGCACCGCCGCAGAATCGGAAACTGTCACCATTTAAACTGAAGCTCTCACCATGTTTCGAGCGGTACAGGTAGCCACCTTTGTACGGTCATCTTAACCCCTTGAAACTATGAGCACCAACAAAATAGCCCTTGTGACTGGCGGCAGCCGCGGCCTGGGCAAAAACATGGCCCTGAGTTTGGCCAAAAAAGGCATCAACGTTATCCTCACTTACCACAGCCAGCAAGCCGAGGCCGAGGGCGTGGTAGCCGAGATTACCGCGCAGGGCCAGCAGGCCGTGGCTTTGCAACTCGATGCCGCCAATGTGCAGGGCTTCGACGCTTTTTTCGAGCAGGTGAAGGCCGCGCTCCGCAACACTTTCGACACCGACAAGTTTGATTTCCTGATCAACAACGCCGGAACAGCCTTGTATGCTCTGTTTGCCGACACCACCGAAACTCAGTTCGATGAGATGATGAACATCCACGTCAAGGGCCCGTTCTTCCTGACGCAGAAGGCCTTGCCGCTACTCAACGATGAGGGCCGTATTATCAACATCTCGTCGGGACTGGCGCGGTTTGCCAACCCTGGCTCCTCGGCTTACGCCAGCATGAAGGGTGCCATTGAGGTGCTGACCCGCTACCAAGCCAAGGAATTGGGCGCCCGTGGCATTGCCGCCAACGTGGTAGCCCCCGGCGCCATCGAAACTGATTTTGGCGGCGGTAGGGTGCGCGACAACAAGGAGATAAACGAGCACCTGGCTGGTGTTACGGCGCTCGGCCGCGTAGGCCTACCCGACGACATCGGGGGCGTGGTGGCCTTCCTTTGCTCGGAAGATGCCAGATGGGTGAATGCCCAACGCCTCGAAGCATCGGGCGGCATGTTCCTGTAGGGCTTGTGTTAGCTCGCTGATGGCGACGTAAAAACAGCGCGCCTGTACAGCAAACACGCTGTACAACAAAGCCCCTCATCTAGTAGCAGATGAGGGGCTTTTCTGTTTATTCAATGCTGGCAACCAGCGTGTTTAGAAGCGGAACAGCGGCCGGGCGGGGTTCCAGTTGCCGAGGCCCCACGGAATCATGAGCAGCACGAGTACCAGCGAGATAGTGAACCAGATGAACGCCTTCTTGTGCTTGACCACCGCATCGGTGGCTTTCTTGGACACGCTACGACCTATTTGGGCAGCAGCCCACGCCAAAATCATGACGGTGATGTGCTCGACGCCCCAAAAGCGCGCAATTGGGTCTTTCATGGCGCCGGCCACTTTCATGCCTTGCAGCCCTACGGGGCTCAGCACAAAGTACAGCAGCAAACCTAATAGCAATTGCAGGTGCATCGAGCCCACGAAGGCCGCCCCCATGCCATTATCGGCTCCCACCCAAGCGCGGCGACCTTGCCAGCCACCAAAAGCGCGGAAGATGGCAAGCAAACCGAAAATAAGCACCAGCCAGCGAGACCAAGAGTGCAGAACAAGTACAACAGAATACATAAGAAAGAAAAAGTGGTTGAAAGCGGCAAAGGTAAATCACGGATGACAACCAGCTTGCGTAAGGCGCCCCAACCCAACTGAAAATAGTGGCATCAGTAAGCGAATCCACCGGCATTCCGAGCATTGGTCAAGCAATAACGCAACGCGGAAGCGTGCTCGCCAATGCGCAGAAACCAGGTGAGCCAACGCCGGGCGCTAGAAGAGCAAAGGCGCCTTGTTGTGTTTGTGTCCTTCAAACGTGAAGCCTTTCTCGCGCACAAACAGCTCGTCTTCCTGCCGCAGAATGGTGATGTTGTTGATGCTGATCTTGAGGTTGAAGGTCTGCTGGTTGAGGTATTGCAGCACGGGGCCGAGCAACTCGGGCGTGGTATCGTGCAGGGCCAGCGAGATGTGCGGGAGCCAGCAATCGGGGCCGCTGAATTTGTCGGTGCGCAAGCAGAGCGGTTTGGTGGCTTGCAGAATGCGTTGGTGCAGGTGGTTGAGCTCGTCGGAGCGCAGCACCGGAATATAAATAACCGGATTGGGACCCGGAAACAGCCCCAAGCCGGTGGTATGCACAACAAAAGGGTTGGTGTGGCGGGCTACGTCGCGCAGCACTTGGTTGAGAGCCGAAAGCTTGCGCACTCCTGCCAACTGGTACGTAATGTGCGGATCGGCGGTGGCCTGCACATCGTCGAGCCCAAATTCCGTTTCCAAACTCTTGATGATGCGGTTGATCCGGTCGGCGTTCTGCGGATTCAGCAGGGAGGTTATTGCAAGCATCGGGCCTTCAAAAGCAAGTTCGAGAACGAGGTGGAAAGTGAAGCGGGGTGGTTCTTTTGTTTGCTGCGCGCGGCAAGATACTGGTGCGCGGTTTGGATGCAAAACGCAATTCACTGATTCTCAGAGGAGAAGTACACATGGCGTTGGCTACCCTGGCTACTTGCCGGGCTCTCAGCCTGCTCTTTAACTGGAAATTCCTACACTTGGTTGGAAGCGTTTTGCAACTGCCGGGTGAACTGCTCGCTTTGCCCGCGCGGAATACTCAACGTTTGCCATTCCGCGCCGCGCCGTGCTTTGGCTTGTAACACAATCTGGCCCACGTGGTAGGCGTAGTGCGTTGCCTGCCGCTGCACAGCCGCTAGCACTGTATGCGCTTCACCGCGAATCGTGACGGTTCGTAGCAAATCAGTGGGTTGCAGGGCGTCGAGCAAGTCGAAGAGCAAGAGCCAGGCATCGGCCCATTGGGTTTGCAGCGTTGCTACGACTTCCGGCGAGGTGGGCTCCACGAATTCCTGGTCGCGCTGGCGATTGGGCTTTTCCCCGTCCGAACTCAGGAAATGAGTGAAGCGGGAATTAAGATTGCCCACCATGTGCTGCACAATCACGGCAATGCTGTTGCACTCGGGGGCGGGTACGTGCAGCCAGTCAGTTGGCGAAAGTTGGGCTAGGGCCCGGTCGGCCAAGGATTTGTAGCTGCGGAAGCTATGGCGGAACGAGACAAGAAGAGCTTCGGCAAGCAGGGCGGTATCGGACATGGCAGCAGGAGCAAGAAGTGATTTTTCTTTCGTGCATGAGCGCGCTGTGCCGCGGTTGTGCGTTGCCGGAGCGGAAGCACACTGGCAGAATGCGGCAGCGAGTGCCAGTGAAGGTAGCCAAGGTAGACGTAATGCGGGATAAGCTCGGCAGCCTCACCAGGGAAGCGTAGTAGGAGAGTGGCCGATAACCCCAACCATAACCGGCCAGTTTATCGTAAGCGCAGGCCAGCCCTTAGCCGTGATAGACTCTTCCTTTCCTCCTGTTCGCGAAGTTTCCCGTTCGTCGGGCCCGAAGCCGTGGCTGCGGGCAGGAGTATGGCTATTGATCATCTTGCTGGCGATAGTAAGCATCGGCTTGGTTTTGCTCGATTCTTGGCTGCGCCACACCTTGGAAAAGCAAGCAAGCAAGGCCAGCCAGGGCCAGTACCGCTTGGTTATCGACGACTTACGCACGCATTTGTGGTCGCGCACGGTGGTGGTGCGCGGCGTGCATCTGCGCTCAGTTGCTGCCGCACAACAAAGGCAGAAATCCAAGCTGCCTGCTCTTTCTTTCGACCTACCCCAACTGCGCGTAGCCGGAATTGGGGTGCTAGCGGCTCTGCGGCGGCAGGAAGTGCCGCTGGATAGTGTAGTGCTAACTGGCTTACAGCTACAGCTAGGCGAACTGCCGCCCACCCCGCCAAACAGTGCCACGAAACCTCTTCACCAGCGCCTGCCGCTGGGGCTCCCAGGGCTGCGTGTGGGCTACGTGGCGCTGCGGCACCTGAAAGCGCGCTACAACAACTCCCCGCAAACCCAGGCGCAGGTGGAGCAGGCCACCCTCACAGCTCAGGATGTATACCTAAGCGCCACCGGGGCCGCCGACACCACGCGGCTCGGTTACGCAGCAACGGTAGCAGTGGAAGCGCGCACCGTGCTGGCGCGGGTAGCAGGCCATGTGCTACAACTGCGGCATGGGGCATTTTCTTCCGCTAGCCAGCGCCTCACGCTGGATTCCGTGCGACTCGTGCCCTTGCAAGCCGTCAGCAACCACCGCACCCGCAGTGCGCGCGCCGACATAACTCTGCCTCACCTCGAACTGACCGGCTTACGGGCGGCAGGCTTGCAACGGGGCCGCTTCCATGCCGACAACTTGCACCTGGCAGGCCTGCATCTGCTGGCCACAATGCCCGCCGTACCGCCGCCACCGTTGCACGAGGTAGTGGGGCCATATTTGTCCAGCTTTCGGTTGAGGCAATTGCGCGTTACCAGAGCAAAGATGCAACTGATGGGGCAGGAGCTAGCGCCGGCCGTGCAAGACGTGTACCTTACTGGTACCAACATCCGCCTGCAACCCGACACCCGAGGCCAACTCTACTACGCCCGCGCCTGGACCCTGCGCACCGGCCAGGCGCGCCTCCGCCTCGATGCGCCTTATTATCGATTGGTGCTTCAAACTATACACGCCGATACCCGCCGGCTTTTGTTGAAGCTTGAAAACGTGGCAATGGCACCTACCATGTCGGTAGCGGCGTTGGCCCGGGGCAAGGGGCATCAGTCGGCGCACGTGCGGGTGCGGGTGCCCCGTATGCAGGTTAGCGGGCTTGACATCGAGGCACTGCTGGAAAAAGGCAGCGTGTTGGCCCAGCAACTGGACGTGACCAAGGCGCGGGTGGTAACGGAAAGCGACGGTCGGTTTGCCATCAACCCCAAGCAGTCGGTGGCGACGCCCGACGCCATTGGGCGGCTACCGTTCCGGGTGGATGTGCGCCAAGTACGCTTCCGCGACCTAGGCATCCGGATGAGCTACCGCTCCCCCCGAAGCGCCCAGCCTGGCGTGCTGGCCATGCAGCAGCTCACCGGTACGCTTGCCAACGTCAGCAACGACCCGCGCCGCATGAGCGCCGCCCGCCCCATGACCGCGCAAGTGACGGGCCGGGTGCAGCAACTGTGCGCCGCCCAGCTCAGCTTGCGCGCCAATGTGCTCGACCCTAGTGGCGCCCATACCCTCAGCGGCCAGTTCGGAACCGCCCCCCTAACTATGCTCAACCCGATGATCGTGCCAACCCGCGGCCTACGTCTGCGTAGCGGCGAAATCGAGCGTGTACGCTTTCAAATGCAGCTTGACCGCCGAATGGCACAGGGTACTATATGGGCGGCGTACCACGGCCTCAAGCTAGAACTGCTGAACCGTGAAAACCGCCCCGGCATCCTTCACCGCGTCGAAACGTCGGTGGTTAACGGAGTTTTCCTCCGCGACGACAATCCCCGCAAACCAGGAGAAGAGCTGAAGCCCGGAAAGGTGAAGTCCAGCCGGGAACTGCGCTACTCGGTGTTTTCCCTGTGGCGGCAAGGGTTTGTGAGTGGCATGCTTCACAGTGCTGGCGTGCCGGCGGGGCTGGCCAAGAAGCTGAGCGAAAGTGAGTAGGACCGAGAATCGGCACCAAGCACTACCTTTAATTTCTTTAACCTGAACAATTGAGGCGTTAGCTGCCTTATGTTTCTGTTCAGGTCTACGATTTACTTTTTTGCGCCTACCTATTTCCTTTATGGCTGTTCTTGCCTTTTTCGTGGCGCATTGGTATTTGTCGCTCTTCACCCAAACCTTTTTTCAGCACCGCTACGCCGCGCACAAGATGTTCACGATGCATCCAGCGTGGGAGCGGTTCTTCTTTGTGTTCACGTTTCTGATGCAAGGCTCTTCGTTTATGTCGCCGCGCGGCTATGCGCTGCTGCACCGCATGCACCACGCCTACTCCGACACCGACAACGACCCGCACTCCCCGCACAACTCCAGCAATGCTTTCACCATGATGTGGAAGACGCGCACCGTGTACCAGGAGGTGTTGCAGCACCGCTCGGAGGGGGCCAAGCGCTTCGAAGACCATATGTACCCCGAGTGGGTGCTGCTCGAAAACTTCGCCCACCGCTGGTATGCCCGCGTGGCGTGGGGCGTGTTTTACATCGGCTTCTACATCTTGTTTGCTACGGCGTGGTGGCAGTACCTGCTGCTGCCTATCCACTTTATGATGGGGGCCGTGCACGGCGCTATTGTCAACTGGAGCGGGCATAAGTACGGCTACCAAAACTTCGACAACCACGATAAGTCCCGCAATTCACTGTTCTTCGATTTCCTCACGGGGGGAGAATTGTTCCAAAACAACCACCACAAACTGCCGCTGCGCGTGAATTTCGGGGTGAAATGGTGGGAGCTAGACCCTACCTATCCCGTTATCTGGACGTTAGACAAAGTGGGCATCATCCGCCTGAAACGCCGGGTCGTTGCAACCGCCAAGGCTTAGGCCAGGCAGAGCGTAGGCTGGTAGAGTAGAAGCAGGCACCAAACCGGGGTTCAGCCACCCTAGAGCGCTAAAAGTGGCAGATTTTTGATAGCGCCAAAAGGCAATAAGTGTACTTTTGCTTTTGCTAGGAAGAGGCCGCTTTGGCGGTGCTTTTCGGGAGCCAGTTGGCTACACTTTGCTATTTGTAACCTTCTGCGTCTATTTTCAAGCTCAACTAGCTGCTACCGAATAGCAAGCAGCGAGTGATAGTATAGGAGCAGGAAATAATTGGCTTATTTATTGTGCCCATTCATTAGCAAACGTAGTTTGGACGTAACCTTTTCGACGTCCGAAATCGTACTGGTCTTCACTTTCCCCCTCTTTGCACTAATTTCCTGTATGTCTGAACTTCTATTTGACATCAACCTGCAAGAGATGCCCGATGATTATTTGAATGGGGAATGGTGTGTGGAAGATCGGATACTGAACCGGAATGATCCAGACAGCCCGTTGGCCCGTGCCACCAAGTTTTCTTTGCAGCCTGGTAAGTTGCAATTGCATGCCCCCGATGCTCAGGATTCGGGTCAATGGAGCATGGAGCGCGATAGTTTGCTTAATCGACCCTATTTAGAACTGCAACTGCTCCAAGAAGAAACTCGGGCGCTGATCACGCGTCTGCGCCGCTCCACCGATGGCCTGCAAAGTCAACTCATCTTGTACTTTCAGTCGGGCATGGAAATTCAGCTTGCCCGTCCTTGCTAATTGTCGTTGTAAATGAGCACTCCCGTTTCCTCTGATCAAAGTTTGCGCCAGCAGGCTGAAGAACAATTTTACTTTCTTGCTGAATTCATTCCGCAACTGGTTTGGTTCACCGATCCTACTGGCTATCACACCTACTTCAACCAGCGCTGGACCGACTTCACGGGCTACACGCTCGCCGACAGCGTCGGGCCCGACATGTGGAACAACCTACTTCACCCCGACGATCAGCAGCGTGCCCGTCAGGTGTGGGGCCACTCCCTGGCTACCGGCGAGTTCTACGAAATAGAGTATCGCTTCAAAAGCAAAGACGGCAGCTACCGCTGGTTTTTGGGGCAGGCCCAGCCTCAGTTCAACGCGGACGGCACCATTAAGCAATGGTTTGGCACCTGCACCGACATTCACGAGCAAAAGGAAATTGAATTTGCCTTGCGTAAGCGCGAGCAAGACCTGGAACGCGCCTATGCTGACTTGGAAGTGAAAGTCACCTTCCGCAACCTAGAGCTAGAGCGAGAGGTGCAAGCTCTGCGCCAGCAGCTAGGCCAGTGACTAATTTTGTTGCCACCAAAAAAGGGCGGCTCCGATTTGGAGCCGCCCTTTTTTGTGGTGGTAGAAACTCTAAAACCGCACTCTGCCAATAACAAATTCTGCGGGGGGCGGCGTAGCGGTCATTTGGCTCAGCCGGGCGTAGAGCACGTAGCTGTCGGCCCCGACGCGGCGGGCCAGCGTGGTCGGCGACACCGATTGGGTGGCCGCAAACGTGCCCGACAAGGTGGCGCCCGCCCAGTTGTTGGTGGTGCCGATGCGAATAACCCGGTTGCCACTCACTACGGCTTGCAGCGTGTTGTTGTTTTGCAGCAGCAGCCCATCAGCGCCCGTGAAGTTGATGCCCGTGGTATTTACGCGGGTGAAGGTGGCCGGGGCGGCAACCGGCACTTTAAAGAGGCTCCCGTTGTCGCCCCGGGCTACCAGCAAATAGCCGTCGGGGTGAAACACGATGCCGTTGAGCCCAAAGGCTCCGGCGGGCGCCGCGAACTGCTGGTCGGTCAGGAAAACGGAGGCGTTGCCTTGCGGGTCTACTTTATAGATGTAGGGCGCGAAGCTGTCGGTGACGTAGGCGTTGCCCGCGTTGTCGACGGCTATGTCGTTGGCAAAGTGCCGAGGGGTATTGGTGCCGGGAGTTAGATCGACATTGAAATTAAGCTGGCCGTTGTCGCGGTTGTAGCTAACCAGCCGGGCCACGTTGCCAGCCATAGCGTTCGAGGAAGCCACCAGTACGCGGTTGCGGCTCTCATCGAGGTTGATACCCACGGCCGACGTGATGATACGGGTGCCGCTGGCAGTGGTGCTGTTGGCCAGCACGGTGTAAGCGCCGGCATCCGTTACCCGCCCAATGTTGCCCGTGCTAAGGGAACTCACCAGAAAGCACTTGTTTTTGGCGTCGTACTGCACGCCCTCCGGAAATAAGCCGGCCTGCGTGAAGGTAACGAGTTCTGGGACGGCCGGGGTACTACCCTGGTCGTCATCGTCGGCGCAGGAAACGGCCAGTACGCCGCTTAGTAGCAAGGCAGTGGCCGTGGCAACTCGCCGGAACGGAAATAAAAAGACAGTCGAAACAAGCATAAAAAGAGTGGATTAGGTGAAGTATGTACCTACTCGAATACGAAGTTGGTTACTGTTCAGGTGTACACAATTGTGGGAAGCGGGCTAAGCAGGCAAATAAGTTGCGCCAGGCTAGAGAGGCCGCAAACATCTAGCCGTGTCTACCGTTTTGGCTGTAGCTTTCTGTTCTTCTGCTATGCCTGTTCCTGCCAAGCTCACCAAGGGCAACCTGCCCACCAAAATCTGCCTTACGTGTGGTCGGCCTTTCGAATACCGCAAGAAGTGGCGCAACTCTTGGGGCGAGGTGAAGTATTGCGGCGAGAAGTGCCAGCGCAACAAGGTGAAAACCAAAGACGAAACGGCGCCGCAGTAGCATCGCTCGAAACGATTTCCGAGGTCTGCTACCAACTTATTATGGAGGCGCACTAGCTTCCGCAAGCAAGCATTGCCTATTTTGCTGCCAGAGTGCTTCTAGAATACACGCGCCCTGCTGCTCTGCTAGTGTTATGAATTTGTTTGTTGTTGGTGATGTGCACGGGTGCTACCACACCTTTCTGGAGTTGTTGCAGAAATGGCGGCCCGAAAAAGAAATCCTGATTCAACTCGGCGACCTGATGGACCGCGGCAACTTCGCGCCTGAGTGCGTGGGGCTGGCAATGGAGCTAAGCGAAAAGCATCCCGAGCAAACCGTTTTTCTGAAGGGCAACCACGAAGCCGGTATGCTGGATTACTACAGTCCCGACCACGTTCCAACTTCCTGGCTGGAGTGGGGCGGCCGTCTGACGGTGGCTCAGTACGAAGCCCAACCCGAGTTGCTGGCCCCGCACTTAGCCTGGATCAAACAGCGGCCCTTGTTTTGGGAAAACGATTATGTATTTGCAAGTCACGCCGGCATTGCCGATACCCTCGACCCGTTCGACGAAAATAATTCGGACGGCGTGTTGTGGTATCGGGGGCAGCTGCGCAACATCGGCAAGCTCCAACTCATTGGGCACACGCCCGTCCCCTACAGCGCCTTCGTGGTTGATGCCGTGGCGAATTCGCTGAACCTGGATACGGGCGCTGTCTACGGCCATTCCCTGACCGGCGCCCGCATTTCGGCGACGGGCAAAATTCTCAAGGTTATTTCAGTGCCTACTCATCCGGAGGATAGTTTGCGGGTGAAGTAAGAGAAATACGGTTGGGGGTTTATCTTACAACAAAAACGACTCTCTAATGAACAGAAGGCTTTTCTTGCGGAACGGTTCCTTGGCCGGCTTTGCGCTTACCACTTTGGGCACCACGGCCTGCACCACCGAGGCCACTACCAAGCCGCTCACCGGCACCACCGACGAGGCAGCCCCCACTCCCGATTCCTTCGAGCTAAACGAAGCCACCGTTACTGGGCTGCAAGAAAAGATGGCCAACGGCCAACACACGGCCCGCTCCCTCACCGAGTTATACCTGAAGCGCATCGACGCCCTCGACAAAGCCGGCCCCAAACTCAACTCGGTAATCGAGGTCAACCCTGACGCGCTAACCATTGCCGATGCCCTCGATAAGGAGCGCAAAGCCGGCAAAGTGCGCGGCCCGCTGCACGGCATTCCGGTGCTAGTCAAAGACAACATCGACACCGGCGACCAGCAACAAACCACGGCGGGTTCCTTGGCTTTGGCTGGCCACAAGGCTGCGCAGGACGCTTTCATTATCAAGAAGCTACGCGAAGCGGGTGCGGTGCTCCTCGGTAAAACCAACCTGAGTGAGTGGGCCAACTTCCGCTCGACGCGCTCCACAAGCGGCTGGAGCAGCCGCGGCGGCCAAACCAAGAATCCCTACATCCTGGACCGCACGCCGAGCGGCTCCAGCGCCGGGTCGGGTTCAGCCGTGTCGGCCAACCTGTGCGCCGTGGCCATCGGCACCGAAACCGACGGTTCTATCGTGTCGCCGTCGTCGTGCTGCGGGCTGGTAGGCATCAAGCCCACGGTAGGGTTACTGAGCCGCAGCGGCATCATCCCTATTTCCGCTACCCAGGACACGGCCGGCCCCATGACCCGCAACGTCCGCGACGCGGCCATCTTGCTCGGCGCCCTGGCCGGCCAGGACCCTGCTGATGCCATAACCAAGGAAAACACCGGTAAGATTCAGGCCGACTACACCACGTTTCTGAAAGCTGACGGCCTCAAAGGCAAGCGGATTGGGATTGAAAAACGGCACCTCGAAGGCGCTTCCGGAGCCATTCCGCTGTTCAAGCAAGCCGTGGAGCTGCTCAAGGCCCAAGGCGCCACGGTGGTAGAAGTGGAGGTAGACAAGCCCTGCGACGCCCTCGGCGAAGCTGAATATGACGTGCTGCTCTACGAGTTCAAAGACGGCGTGAACAAGTACCTGGCCACCGCCAACACGCCCGTCAAAACCCTGGCCGACGTTATTGCCTTCAACACCCAGAACAAGCCCAAGGCCATGCCGTTCTTTCAGCAAGAAATTCTGGAAGCCTCGCAGAAGCTGGAAGACCTGAGCAGTCCTAAGTACCAAGCGGCCCTACGCAAGTCGCACCTAGGCGCCCGGCAGATTCTGGATGCTGTCCTTAGCAAGAACAAACTCGACGCCATCGTGGGCATCACCACCGGCCCTGCCCGCGTCATCGACCTGATTAATGGCGACGCGGGTGGCGGACCCGGTTCTTCGTCACCGGCCGCCATGGCTGGCTACCCGCACATCACCGTCCCGATGGGCACCGTCAACGGCCTGCCCGTTGGCTTGTCGTTTGTAGGAGGCGCGTACACGGAAGGTCCCTTGCTGACGGTGGCCTATGCCTACGAGCAAGCGTCTAAGAAGCGCATAGCGCCGCAATTCCAGCCACCATTTGTCGGATAAAAGCGGTTATTCCGAGTGGAGCGAGAAATCGGAATATGCTGCTTAGCAGTATTCTCAGATTCCTCGCTCCACTCGGAATAACCGCTTTTTTAATGCTACTTATCCTCTTCTGTGGATTCGTGGGGGGCTTTGCTGGTGCTGGAAGATGCACTGCCGGAGCCGCCCGCATCTTCGTCGTCCAGGTTTAGCTCGTAGCCGCCGGTTCCGTAGGTGGGGCGCCCGCTTGATTGGCCAACTACGCCGGCATCCTGCTTGCCTTGCGCGGCATCGGCCTCACGGGTGCCTTCTGGGTCGTCGGGAGCGGTGGTTTGGTTTGGGTCGATTGCCATAGCAGAAAAAGTAAGAATGATGAACGCTCCCTTATACGGCGCCTTTGCTGCGAGTAGCCACCTACGGCACGTATTGCTCGGCCAGGCTGGTGACGATGCCCTGCTGGGTTTCCACAACGAACGGGGACAGGAACAGCACTTTCGGAACGTTGGCCTGCACCTTGGCTGGAGAAGCCGGAAACCGTTCTAGCCCGTTTTCTCTACTGCGCCAGAACGTGAACGTGGCCTCTTCAGCCAGCCGCAGCGTCCGCAGCTGCGGGTTGTCGTTGATGATATAATGTTCGTCGAATACCGAATAGATGGTATCACCATTCACCACTTCCTTTTGCGCGTCGCCCTTGCGCCGGGCCGCTGCTACGGCTGCTTCGCCGCTTAGGAACTGGATGTAATCAACGGTCACGTAGTAGCGCCCGCCTTCTTGGTAAAAGCGGCGGATGTAGCCATGGTTGCGGCCCGTTTCACCCACGGTTTCGGTGGTCGAAGATTCACCTTTAATGTCAGCCGGAATGGTTTCCACTAGCCCTCGGCCCAACGATTCGCGCTCGGTGGAAGTGCAGGCGCCGAGTACTGCAAGAAAGATAAACGGGAGGAAAGGCTTCATGCCGAAATGTACGAGGTTGCTGTATCCGCTAGGCGAGGATGGCCGCTACGTCCTACGCGGCGAATTCTCTATACGCCGGTCTGATTCCGGAGACTACGCTGCCGAAGATGCAGATGGAGTGGGCGGAGGTATTTGAGGGGGTGTAAGGCAGAGAACTATGTAGGTTATAGAGATTGGTTAATGCGATTTGTGCGGTTTCGCCAGCCTCTCTTCTCTATCAATCGGACGTTGCACTCATCCTTGAGTTGGAGCAGATAAGACAAGAGCAGTAATAGCTCATCGTCTGGCTGCCCGTGGTACTCATTAGGATAAATGGCATTGCCGTAGTTTCTTTTGGCCTTGGCAGGAGTGTCATCAACTATCAGCACTCTGTTCAAGTCGTAGCCCCGGCGCCGTAGTTTCTTAAGTATTTTCACATAGTCATAGTGGCTATGATAGTCGGCGTGCCCGGCTTCTTCGAAAGCTGCGTTATTGAAACAATACGTGCAGCGGCTACGACCCCAAATAAAATCCAGAGACATAGAAGCTGGGATGATGCGTTTGGCTACTTCTGCCACGTAATCGTCGGAAGCCGACGACCAAATGGCTAGTCTAAAATGCTGGCTGCAACCGATCAAAAATTCTGTTAGATAAGGCCGTTGATAGATATGATAATCAAATAAGTAAAAGTCAGCTGGCCGGTCTAATTCCTTTATTGAAGCGTAGATTAGTGTTTCATCTAAGTCTAAGATGAGTAGTATTTTGTCTTGCGTATTCACATCAAGTTCATGGTAGGTTTGTTAATTTCTCGTTCCGCTTCAGCTAGATAGGTCGTACCTTTGCTGCTTCAAAGCAAAGTAGGATGATTTCGATTAGCGACCTAGATTTCCATTTCGGCTCCCGTACGCTCTACGACAAAGCCAACCTTCATATAAAGCCCAAAGACAAAATCGGCCTGATTGGCTTGAATGGTCGGGGCAAATCCACGCTGTTGCGCATCCTGGTGGGCGAGTACAAGCCCGACGGTGGCAGCATTTCGATGAGCAAGGACGTGAGCCTGGGTTTCCTCAACCAAGACTTGCTGAGCTACGATTCGCACGAGCCAATTCTGATAGTAGCCATGCAGGCTTTTGCCGAGGCGCTGGAAGTGCAGAAGAAGATTGACGCGGTGCTGCAAGAGTTCGAAGCCAATTACACCGACGACCTGGTAGAGAAACTGGCCGATTTGCAGGAGCGCTTCGAGTCGCTGGGCGGCTATACCATGCAGGCCCGCGCCGAAGAGATTTTGGAAGGCCTTGGCTTCACCACCGAGGAATTACAAAAGCCGCTGAAGCTGTTTTCGGGTGGCTGGCGGATGCGCGTGATGCTAGCCAAAATTCTGCTTCAGCAACCCTCGCTGCTGTTGCTCGACGAACCAACCAACCACTTGGACTTGCCGAGTATCAAGTGGATTGAAAACTATTTGGCCGGTTACGAAGGCGCCGTTATCATCGTGTCGCACGACCGGGAATTCCTGGACCGCACGACCAACACCACCGTGGAAGTGACGGGCGGCAAGCTGGTGCCGTACGCCGGCAACTACTCGTTCTACCTCGAAGAGAAGGAAGAGCGTAACGCCATTCAGAAAGGGGCTTTCGAAAACCAGCAAGCTCAAATCAAGCAGGCCGAGCGCTTTATTGAGCGGTTCAAAGCCAAGGCCAGCAAGGCCAAGCAGGCGCAAAGCCGCGTGAAGATGCTCGACAAACTGGAGCGCATCGACGATGTGGCCGGCGACGATGCCAAGGTGAACATCAAGTTCAACTTCACCGTGACGCCTGGCCGTCACATCTTGCGCATGGAGCACGTAGGCAAGAAATACGGTGACAAGATTATCTTCCGCGACACCCACGTGCACATCGAGCGGGGCGACAAAATTGCCCTGATTGGGGCCAACGGCAAAGGCAAATCCACGTTGATGCGGCTCGTAGCCGGTCAGGAAGCGCCCACCAATGGCAACCACCAGTTGGGCCACAACGTCATCATGTCGTTTTATGCGCAGCACCAGTTGGAAAGCTTGCGCATCGAAAACGAGATTTTGCAGGAAATGAATGAAGCCGGCTCGAAGCGCACCGAAATGGAGCTGCGCTCGGTGCTCGGCTCGTTTTTGTTCACCGGCGAGGAAGTGTACAAGAAAATCAAGGTGCTCAGCGGCGGCGAGAAAAGCCGTGTGGCGCTGGCCAAAACCCTGATTTCAGAAGCCAACTTTCTGCTCCTCGACGAACCGACCAACCACTTGGACATGCAGTCGGTGAACATCCTGATTCAGGCTCTGGACCAATACGAAGGCACCTACATCGTCATCAGCCACGACCGGTTTTTCGTGGAGAACGTGGCCAACAAGATCTGGTACATCGAAGACTATCAACTCAAGGAGTACCCCGGCACCTATGCCGAGTACGAGTTGTGGCAGGAAGACCGGGAAAAAGCCGCCAAGAAAGCGGGCCTGCCTTCGCCTTCTACCCCTAAGCCGCTGCCGAAGGAGGAAAAGAAAGTAGAAGCCGCGCCCGCCAAAACCCCGTCGCCGGACCAGAAAAAGGCTCTGAAGGAGTTGGCCGAGGTGGAAAAGCAAATCGACGAGCGGGAAAAAGAGCTGGCTGTCTATGAAAAGCAGTTGGCCGACCCGCAGATCTACCAAAACGCCTCCCAACTGAAGGACGCCACGCTCAAATTCGAGCAAGTGAAAAAAGAATTAGTCCAACTCAACGACCGTTGGGAAACGCTGGCGGAGATGTAGAGAATCATCGCGACGCAAAAGCCCCGCCCGAAAAGCTTCGGGCGGGGCTTTTGCGTCTGCTACAGCCGACGACGGACAGGTATTGCCGATGGTTGGGTATTTATTGTACGTCTAGCCCGGTTACTGAAGTGCAATTTCAGCACTAAATTTCAAGAGGTTTACTGATGTGCAAGAGTTTTGTTAGACCGGACAAAAGCTGATAGTAATATGCAGCCGATTAGTCCAGCGTCCCACCCAACTATTGGCAATACTTTTGTTGGCTGAAGTTCCCTTCAGCAGGCCTTTTATTCTTCTTGTTCAGTTCTAATTAACGTTTTTAACTGCTCCGCCATTTTCGGTGTTACCGATACGCCGTGCGCTTCCTGTGCATGTTGGGCTGCTAGATTTAATACTTCTTCTTCGCTGTTGGCACGAATAATACCTTCACAGTTGAAGCCGACGTCTCGGCAATGCAATATTTTCATAGTTTGTAAATGGTTGGTTTATTGGAAAAACAATTTAATAGCTGAACATCTTGTCGCTTTCAACTGATGAATGAACAGGCACGTTTTAGGTGTAAATTTTGGTGGGTCTGATGCTGACGTGGCTTAATAGGATATGCTATTTAATATAATATTTATTTATATGAATATATAAAATAGTAGTAAAATGTCAAAGTTTCCTGATATAATTTCAAACCTGTACACCCATAGTGAGAGCTTAACGAAAGCTTGCATACCACTAAGTACACCAGCTACAAGCTTCAACAACGTTCAATTTTAAGCCACTCTACCTCGCTGGGACTGCACCTACCCGCATAAGAAAACGGCAGAGCACTTGGCTGGAGGCGCAGAAAAGCCTGTCGTACCGAGATTGTCTCGGTACGACAGGCTTTTAGTGTAAAACTCGCTTCACTTCAATACGCCACCTCCCGCGCGTCTGATAAGGACTTGATGAAGGCAATAATGGCCTGCTGCTCGGTCTTAGTCAGATTCAGCTGGTCTTCGGCCAGGGTTTGGGTTGGTACGGCTAAGCCCATGCCGGCCCCGCCGCCTTTGTTGTAGAAGTCCATTACCTGCTCCAGCGTTTGGTACACGCCGTTGTGCATGTAGGGCGCGGTAAAGGCGGCGTTGCGGACGGTGGGGGTTTTGAAGGCATGCTTCTGATGGGCAATGCCATAGAGCAGGAATTTGCCTTGGTCGGCGTCTAGCTTGGGGTGCAGCGTATCGGCGGTGGCCGGGACGCCCAGCACTTCGCTTTCGGTTTTGTCGTAGAGGGGCGGCACGGTGCCGTTGAACAGGGGCATGTAGTGGCAGGTGCCGCACTGCGCTTTGCCCATGAACAGGTTGAAGCCGAAAACTTCCTGCGAGCTGAGCACGGCGGTGTCGCCACGGAGGTACTGGTCGAAGCGGCTGTTGAGACGGACCAGGGAGCGGACATAAGCGGCTACCGCGCGCCGAATGTTACGCTCCGTGAGGGGTTGTTTCTCGGCGGTGAAGGCCTTGGCGAACAGCTTGGTATAAGAACCTTTTTTGCGCAGCAGCGCGGGCGCCTCCTGTAGCTGGCCGCCCATTTCGGCTTTGTTGGACACCACGGCGTGGACTTGGTCTTCCAAGTAATGCACCCGGCCGTCGTAGAACTGGTCGGGTTGCAGGGCGGCGTTGAGCAGGGTGGGCGTGTTGCGTTCCAGTCCAGCATCGGCCAGCAAGGAACTGTTCACCTTGAGGCCATCGGTGTAGGCGCGGCCGGGTACGTGGCAGCTAGCGCACGAACGGCCCGCCTTGCCCGACAGCACCGGCTCTTTAAATAATGCCTCCCCCAAGGCTAGTATCGCCGGTGTGGGCGCGGCGGCATCGGCGGGCGCGAAAAAGGAAGCGTCGAAGGCATCGGCCACAAAATAGCCAGCTGCATCGGCGCGCACGGCGCGGCGGGCGGCCACAAACGGAATGTGTAGCTGCACCTGCGCCTGCCGGAGCGCCGCCAGCGCCGGGTTGAAATTGCGCACAAAGAACCGGGCCCGGTCGAAGCTATTGAAGTCTTGATTGGGCGCCGCCACGGCGGCCGTGCTGCGTTCCAGTTGCGTAATCAAGGCCTGGGGCACATCAAACGGAGCCACTACTTCTCGGCTCGACTTCAGCGTGACGGCCGCTTCTGGCAACGATGCATGAGCCGCCGGCGAATCAAAGCCCGATACGCCTTTGGCCGCCAAGCGGTACAAATTGAGTCGCACGGCGTCGAATACCTCGGCGTCGGAGAAGGCTAAGTAGGGAACTTGCTGCTCTAAGTGGCGCACCTGATACAGCAGGTTGTCTAGCTCCTGATGAATCAGGTCCCGATTGGCGCGGGTATCGGGGGCGGCGTACACGTATTCTTCCAGCACCTGAAAGCCGGTGGGCGGAATAACTTCGCCTGGCTCGCCCGGCTCGGTTTCGGGCAAGGCCGCACCGTTGATGCGCGAGGCGGCGTGCGGATAGTAGTACTCTACCGCAAACTCCAGGTGCTTGTATTCCGCTCGGCAGGCAGCAAACTGCGTCTTTAGAGCGGTAGCATCAACTTGATAAGTAACTTCCTGGAAGTGGGCCAGGGCAGAGTGAAGCTGGCGGAGGTGGCTGCTGTAATACTCCTTCACTTGCTCGGTTGGCGTTTTGCGCAGCACAGCAAACGAGAACAGCAGCACCGCCAATCCGAGCAGCAGCGGCCGGCCGACCACTTGAAAACGAGAACTGGGAATCTTCATTGGAAATAGAATTTCGCGTTCGGCAGCGCAGCTTCTGCTTGGCGACGGGCTTCCGGCGTGAAGGCATTCTGCTTCACGATAATCGTTTTCAGTTTCTTAAGCTGGGCGATGGAGCGGGGCAGCGCCGTTAGCTGATTGTCGTTGGCAATCAACATTTCCAGACTGCTGAGCTTGCCAATGCTTTTGGGCAGACTCTTGAGCTGGTTGCCCGACAAAATAAGAATCTTCAAATCCTGGCAGTCGCCGATACTGGCCGGCAACTGCTCTAACTGATTGTTGCTGACGTTGAGCTCCTGTAGTTTGTGGAGCGCGCCAAGTTGAGAAGGTAAATTTTGCAGCTTGTTGTCGTTGAGGTACACGTAGCGCAGTTCGCGCAGGTTGCTCATGGAAGCGGGCAAGAAAAGCAGTTGGTTGTGTGAGGTATCGAAGTATTGCAGCTGCGTTAGTTTCCCGAGTTGCTCCGGCAACGAGGCAAAGTTGTTCCAGGCACAAACCAAGTACCGCATGCTGTCCAGGCCACCGATGCTGGGCGGGAGTTCGGTCAGGGAATTCTGGTCGATTTGGAGCTGCCCCAGCCGGTGCAGATTGCCGATGCTAGCTGGCAGATCGAGCAGGCTGTTTTTGTTCAGGAACAGCACCCGCAGACTATCGAGCTTCGTGATGGCCTCGGGTAGATGGCGCAGGTGGTTTTCGTGGGCGTAAAGGCGTCGTAGCCGCGGCAACTGCGCTAGGGTAGGCGGCAGCAATTCCAGGTTCTGGCCCCGCAGGTTCAACTCCCGAATGCAACTTGGTCGGCTTAGCGCATCAGGCAAGGTGAAGGAAGCTGAGGTAGCACACGGCCCGGATTGGGCCAAACAAGTGTTGCCCTGCAAAATCTGCAGGGCAACACCGAGGATAAGCAGCAAGATAATTCGGCCGGGCCTCACTGTTTGATGAACGGACGTGTGGTAGACGTGGTAGCGGTTTTGATAACCAAGTTGTAGTGGCCGCTGCGCAGCTTGCTAACTGGTACTTTGAGACTGTTCTCGCCTTGGTTCAGTACTACCGACTGCTCCCATACGCGGGCCCCTACCGTGTTGAATACCTGCAACGTGCCCGTTTCTTTTTGGCTGTGAGTCAGTTGGACGCTCAGCTCAGCACCCACCGGGTTCGGATACACATCTGTTTTGCCTAGCTCTTTCTTGCCGTTAGCAGTGGCCAAAGGAGCTCCTAGCGTGCCTCTACGGGCAATGACGAGGGTCGTAGACTTGTTGAATACCACCGCTTGGCCGGCGGCGTCAATTGTGGCGAGAGTGTTGGCCGGATCGGGTGCCTGAATGGAGATGAACATAAACTTCTCGTCGGGCGAGAACGTCATGCCCGTGGGCTCGCAGCCAGCGGGCGTCACGGCGAACAGCTCCACGGCTGGGTTTGCCTGCGTGTGGCAAGGGCGTACCAGCCATACGTGGTTGCGGCCGCCATCCTGCAATACATACAAGTTGCCCTGCGAGTCGAAGGTTAAGTTGTCGTTGCCCGTACCCCAAGCTTCCATCATGGTGCCAGTGCCGTAGTTGATGGGGTAGGCCCGGTTGGTGACGCCCGCCGAGTTACCGACAAACACCTCGAAGTTGCCAACCGTGGTGCCGGTAGTACCCGAGTCGGTGAAGCGGTACGTGGTGCCGGGGCCTTTGGCCGTGAAGTAGATTTGGCCGGTCAGGGGGCTGATTTCGATGTCTTCTACCCCGTTGAAGCTGGTGGCACCCAAGGCCAGCGCGGCAACCGTAGTGTTGTTGCACTCGGCGGGCGTGGTATTCGGAACCGGAATCCAGGTGCCGCTAGTAGCCGTGGCAATGGGGCCGTCGAGTTGCAGCACGTACAGCGTGCCGTTGGCAAGCTGGCCGGGCGTTTCAGCCACGTACTTGTACACGAAGCTGTTGAGGGCCCCATCGTCGGCGCCTTCGTACACCGTGCGGCGGTCGGCGGCTACTACCACGTTTTCGTGTCTCATCCGACCCATGCGCCAGAGCTTATCGGGCGTGCCGTCGCCGTTCTGGTCGCGTACGGAGTAGGTAGCTGGGTTGATTTCCACATTCCAACCGAAATCGAAGTAGCCGTCCCCATTGCTGTCAGTGACCTGGCCTGCGGCCGTTGGCGTGTTCTCCTCGCAAGTGATAGTGGTATTCCAAGGCGTAACACCGCCCGAGCAGTTGTTGTAAGTGCCCACCACGGGGCCAAAGTTCACCGGATTTTTGGCCGTGACGTTCCATATTCTGCTGGCGGAATTGAAGTTCAGATTCAGCATGCTCACGCCCGAAGTAGCCGCCGAGGAACCTTCGTGGTTGATAGACAAGTAGCCATTGGCGCTGCTCGCATCAATGGGCACATAGCCCGTAAAGTCGAAAGCTTCCTTCACGTTGCCATCAGTTGCCGTAGAATACGGGTTGCCCCCTTGCACCAGCATCTGGAAGGTATGGGTCGAGGGAATTCGCAGATCCTGCGGCTGCGTGGAAGGCATCACCGATGTGAACTGGCTGATGTAGTCGTTGGGCAGAGTAGGGCAGGTGCCCTGCGCTAGTGCTTGTCCGCCGCCAAACAGGGCAGCTAAAAGGAGGGTAGGAGTCTGCTTCATAGGATTTTTGAACTGTTAATTTAGGCCGCAATTTCGAAACATACTATTTCGTCTGGTTTACGTCTAGATTAAGGCTAGATGAACTCGTACCCAATAGCCGTCATCCTTTCGCGGACAGTCGCTTTGTTGTCTGCCCCGTTCATGCAATCGGTTATAAACTGAAAGTTCGCCCTACATTCGCCTCTATGCTCCGTTACTCTTATTTCGTCTTCCTGCTGTTTTTTGCCGCTGCCTGCGTCCCGCTCGGCACCCCCATCACCGATCCTAATGCTGCCCGTCGGCCCGCCGGTTCCGCCCAGGCTGCCCCAGAGTACTACGCCGACCGCACCCTGCGCTACCAGGACTACACCTACGACCCCAACGTGCGGACCGTGCAGTGCTACGTGGCGTCAGGCAGCACCAACGAAATCTTTACGCCGCCCGTGGTGCCCATCACGCAAGAGCAGCCCATCACGCTGGAGTTTGATCTGGTGGGCGAGCAAAGCCAGCGCCTCACGGCCAAACTTCTGCACTGCGACGTGGACTGGAAACCGTCGAACCTGACGGATATGCAATTTTTAAGTGAAATCAACGAGTTCCTTTTCACCAATTACCGCACCTCCGTCAACACCAAAGTGCCGTACTTCCACTACCGCTTGCAGGTGCCGCGGGTAAAGCTGTCCGGCAATTACTTGCTGGTGGTACAAGGCGCGGGAAACACGCCGCTGCTGAGCCGGCGGCTGCTGGTGTACGAAAACAGCGTGCAGATATCTCTCAAGCAAGGCATTCCGGTGGCCGGCACCGAGCGTTATACCTTGCAGCAACTCGACTTCGGCATTCGCTACACTACGCAGCTGGTAAATCCGGCGCAGGAAGTAAAGGTGGTGCTGCGGCAGAATTTCCGCTGGGACAATGCCAAGTACGGCCTGCGCCCCACCTTCGTGCGCGACGCCGACCGCCAACTCGACTACCAGTATTTCAACTTCGAAAACGCCTTCGCAGCGTTAAGTGAGTTTCGCTTTTTCGATTTGCGCACCTTCCGCTCCCTCGGCATCGGGGTGGCCCAACTCGACGCCACGGCCTCGCCCCGCACCGCCCTGCTCCAACTCGACGCGTCCCGCGCCGGCCAGGCTTACTCCCAGTTCGAGGACATCAACGGCCAACGCGTGATTGAGAGCCGCGAGTACGGCAACGGTGCCACCAACGCCGACTATCTCAGCGTTACGTTTCAGGTGAAAGCCGAGCAGCCGGCTGCTGGCCCCGTGTATGTGCTCGGGGCCCTTACCGACTGGCAGTTCAAAGACGAGTTCAAACTCACCTACAATTCTGAAACGCAGCTCTATACGGGGCAAGCCTTGCTTAAACAAGGTTACTACAACTACATCTACGCCACCCAAACGCCGCAGGGACCCAACAGCGTTGTGTGGGAAGGCAGCCACCAGGAAACGGAAAATCAGTACGACCTGCTGGTGTATTACCGTCCGCCCGGCACCCGCGCCGATCTGCTGATTGGCTACCAGGCCCTGGACGTGAACCGCCGGCCGTAGAACGGCCGTTTCTTATGTGGTGCTTCGGTGTTGGGTGTTGCAAGCGGCGTATATAGGCCGCTCAATAGCTGCTTTGCGTTTATTCTGACACCAACCGCCTGGTTGTAGCAAACAAGCTGCATGCCCCTGGGCAGCGTCCACACCGATGCTGCGAGCAAAAATTTGCTTGTGTGGTGCAACGGCAGAAGCTCTATCTGGGCCAGGTTCTCCTAAAGCCAACGGTGTAGCAACGAGGCTTCAACTAAAATGGCACGAGAATAGGTAAGGAGTAAAGGAAGCTGTTCCTGCGGCCTGACTACGTAACCTTTCTCCATGCCGAGTTCGTTGCAGGCATACGCTCTCTTTCCCTTGTTCCATAGCCTCTCTACCATGCATACTCCCACCTCCCGTTCTTTCCGAGCTAGTGCTCTGCTGGCCTTGCTATTGCCTCTGGCCGGTGCTACCAGTCTCGATTCCCGCCGCGCCACTAGTGCCCCGGTGCAAGGTGCCAACCCTGATCCGCAAGTCATAGCCCAGTTCGGACTGCTTGAAAGCACCACGCTGCAACGCTACATCGACGAAAAAGGCATGCAGATGGGCCGCGTTTCCGACCGACCGGCCGATGTAAAGGGCTTCACCGTTGTCGATTCGCCTATTATCAATGCCTTTGCCACGCCCGATGGGCATGTGTACTTCACGCGGGGCATCATGGCGCATTTCAACAACGAAGCGCAGTTTGCTGGTGTACTCGGCCACGAAATCGGCCATATCACGGCCCGCCACGGGCAGAAGCAGCAAACCCGCTCCACTATTGCCAACGGCGCCTTGCTGCTAGGCTCACTTCTGTCTAAGCGGGTGGCGTCCATTGCGCAGCCAGCGGCCCAGGTAGTGGGTATCGGCCTGCTCAAGTACGGCCGCGACGACGAAACCGAGTCCGATGGCCTGGGCGTGAAGTATTCATCTAAAATCGGCTACGACCCAGCTTCTATGGCCGACTTTTTTCTTACCCTGCAACGCACCGAGCAAAGCAGTGGTGCCGCTACCGTGCCCACGTTTCTTTCGTCCCACCCCAACTCCGCCGACCGTTACGAGCGTGTGAAAGGGTTGGCTGCACAAGCCGAGAAGCAAGCCGGCCGCCAACTTCTCGTCAACCATGACCAGTACTTACGCCTGATCGAGGGCTTGCCCTACGGCGAAGACCCGCGCCAGGGCTTCGTGGAAGGCAACGCATTCTACCACCCCGATTTGAAGTTCCAATTTCCGGTGCCTAGTGGTTGGAAATCGCAAAATTCGCCCTCGCAGTTTCAAATGGCCGAGCCCAACGGCAAGGCCGTGATAATCCTGATTCCGGCCGGTACCGGCACGCTAGACGCCGCCGCTCAGAGCCTGGCTCAGCAACTCAAACTTCAGTCGCCCCAAGCCAGCCGTACCACCATCAACGGCTTCCCGGCCATCTCCATCCAGGGCGACCAAGTAGGTCAAGATCAATCCGGCCAGCAGGGCATCACGGCCAGCACCTTGTCTTACGTTATTCAAGACGGCAAAACGCTTTACGCTCTCGTTGGCCTCTGCGGCCCGCAGACGCTGAACACCTACGGCTCCACATTCCAACAGGTAGCGAATGGTTTCGCCCGCCTCACTGATGCCAGCAAGCTCAACCGCCAATCCGAGAAAGTGCGCATCAAAACCGCTAAGGCCGGCCAGACATTAGCGCAGGCCCTGTCCGCCAACGGCATCCCTGCCAAGCGCCACGAAGAACTGGCCATTCTCAACGGCATGAAAACCACGGATAAGCTCAGCGCTGGAATGCTGTATAAGGTGGTTGGAAAGTAAGATTTCAATTTAGTATTGAAGCGAAGAAGGCGCTTTTGCTGTAGCAAAAGCGCCTTCTTCATGGTGTGTTTATTCTAGTGGCACAAACTGCTCCTAAATTCGGCTAGCTATGATTATGCACTGCGTTTATAAGTGAAATAAATTTTTCATAAAGCATTGAATAGCAAACATAAAAAACGCCCCGACCAACTACTGGCCGGGGCGTTTAAGTTACTAGCTGCCGCCGAAGAAACAGTTGTGCTATACCTTCTTGAGAAACTCGGTCTTCGGCACCACTGTGTTGCCAACAGCGCGACCTTCTATTTCAGTACGTAGACGAGGAGCCCTTCACTTTCAAGTCCTTAATGAGCGTCACTGAGTCAGCTTCCGCGAGTAAGTTGCCGTTGCTGTCTTTTACTTTCACGAGACTCTCAAGTTGAACTCTTGACTAATGGCAAAGTAGGGTGCCTGCTTACACGTTGAAGCGGAAGTGCATAATGTCGCCGTCCTGCACCACGTATTCTTTGCCTTCCACGGCCATTTTGCCGGCTTCTTTGATTTTCACTTCCGTTTTGTATTCCTGGTAATCGGCCAGCTTAATTACCTCGGCGCGGATAAAGCCTTTCTCGAAGTCGGAGTGAATGACGCCAGCGGCGGCAGGCGCTTTGTCGCCACGATGAATGGTCCAGGCGCGTACTTCCTGCACGCCCGCTGTGAAGTAGGTAATCAGGTTCAGCAGCGAATAAGAAGCGCGAATCAAACGATTCAAACCCGATTCGGTGAGGCCGTATTCAGCCAAGAAAAGCTCTTTTTCCTCCGGATCTTCCATCTCCGCAATCTGCGACTCAATAGCCGCGGATACCAGTACCACCTCGGCGCCTTCGGGCTTGACATGCTCCTGTAGGGCCGCTACGTGCGCATTGCCGTTCGTGATGCTGGCCTCGTCTACGTTGGCTACGTAGATAACGGGCTTGATAGTAAGCAGTTGCAAATCGGCTACGGCCTCCAATTCTTCGGGCGTGACCGTCAGGGCGCGGGCATTCTGGCCACCTTCAAGCGCTGCCTTGAAGCGCTGCAACGCGGCCACTTCCTTTTTCGCCTGCGCGTCGCCGCCCTTAGCACTGCGCTCCGACTTCGCTAGCTTCTTGTCGATGCTCTCTAAGTCTTTGATTTGTAGCTCGGTGTCGATAACATCTTTATCGAAGACGGGGTCAACACCACCCGCTACGTGCACAATGTTGGGGTCGTCGAAGCAGCGGATAACGTGGATAATGGCGTCTACTTCACGGATATTGGCCAGGAACTTATTGCCTAGGCCCTCGCCCTTGGAAGCACCTTTCACAAGGCCCGCAATGTCCACGAACTCGATGATGGTCGGCAGCACGCGCTTCGGATTGACCAGCGCCTCCAGAATCTGAAGTCGCTCGTCGGGCACGGTAATCACGCCCACGTTTGGCTCGATGGTGCAGAAAGGATAGTTGGCCGATTCGGCTTTGGCGTTGGAAAGAGCGTTGAAAAGCGTGGATTTGCCGACGTTTGGCAGGCCGACGATACCGCAGCGGAGACCCATAAGGTGAAATGATGAAGTGGTGAAACAGTGAGTTGACGTTTTAACCGCGCAATTCGGGTGCAAAGGTAGG
The DNA here is from genome assembly GCF_964242765.1 of uncultured Hymenobacter sp. Taxonomy (NCBI): domain Bacteria; kingdom Pseudomonadati; phylum Bacteroidota; class Cytophagia; order Cytophagales; family Hymenobacteraceae; genus Hymenobacter; species uncultured Hymenobacter sp. The sequence continues at coordinate 36,537 of NZ_CAXTBM010000004.1, read as the reverse complement.
GCGTTTTAAGCGGCTTTGCTGCGGCATGTTGTAGTAGGAAATGGCGCGCACCTCTTGCCTGCAACGGCATACTGACTCAGCGGTAGCTAGCAGCTTCCCTGACCTAGTGCTCACTAAGGCACCTTACATCCTCACTTCACTAAGCTATTTCGTGGGCTGTAAATAACAGACGGGTTTTAACGCAGCAGCTAATAGCACGATAGGTAGTGAGGCCGCAGAGTATTAGGAGTTGACTTAGTAAGCTCAGTAACGGAGGCTTTACCGCTATTGCACAAACACTAGCCGTTAAAGTATAGGTTACTCTTTAAACCTAGCTAGTGCAGAGAGTCATCAATTCAATCAAAAAAAGCGCGCACCAACCCTAGGGATAGTGCGCGCCGCATAATGTAAAGATAGAAGTACTGAGTAATGGATGTTTCGGTAGGGTTTAGGGGTTAAAAGTGGTCGTCGGTGCGGTTAGGGTTAAAGTCATTGTTGCCATCATGGTGGTCATAGGTGGGACGCGGACGGTCTAGCTCAGCTACTTCCTCGGGGGTTAGTAGCTCTTCCCGTACATATTCCACAGCATCTTGCAAAGCGTCAACGAATTTCAAAAAGTCTTCCTTGTACAGGAAAATTTTATGCTTCTCGTAAGAGAAGGTGTCGTCTTCGCGGAGCTTGCGCTTGCTTTCCGTGATGGTCAGATAGTAATCCTGTCCACGAGTGGCTTTCACGTCGAAGAAATACGTGCGTTTGCCAGCCTTAATACGTTGTGAATAAATTTCTTCTTGGTCGTGACGGTCTTCCACAGGGCCTTCTATAAAGTTATGTTATTCTAAGATGATTGAAGTGTTTCCGAAAAATACGGGCTTGTATTCAGATATAAAAATTTAAAGGCAAGCTTTTTTGAACTAGCACTGGCTATGGTTGTTTACTAACCTAATTTGTTGCCTTGAAAAAGGGCAATTCTGAACTTGAAACTGCGTTTAATAGATTTGCCCTAGCAAAGCCGTAGCTTTAAATATTCCCTGCCTCGGGGGCTTTATTGCTCGCTTGATTTTTGAATCTTCCGCCTATGTCTCAGCCGCTCGACCTGGCCGCCGTTCGTTCCTTCGAAAATTTAGAATTCCTAGCCCGCCAGCTTGTTGAGGGGTTTATTACGGGCCTGCACCAGTCGCCGTACCACGGGTTTTCGGTTGAGTTTTCCGAACATCGCCTCTACAACCCGGGGGAAAGCACGCGCCACCTTGACTGGAAGGTGTTTGCCCGAACCGATAAACTGTTTGTAAAGCGCTACGAAGAGGAAACTAACCTGCGCTGCCACTTGCTGCTCGACGTGAGCCCGAGCATGTATTATCCGGCGCCAGGCCACGATAAACTGCGCTTTGCGGTGTTGTGTGCAGCTGCCATCACCACTATGCTCCAGAAGCAGCGTGACGCAGTAGGCCTCGTGACCTTTGCCGATCAGGTGGAATTGCAAACGCCGGTGCGCAGTACCAGCACCCACCGCCACACGCTGCTACTCACGCTCCAACAGCTACTAGAGCGGCCGCCCACGCCGCGCCGCGCCACCACCGATGTGTCGAGCGTCATTCACACTATTGCGCAGCAAATCCCGAAACGCTCGTTGGTGGTGCTGTTTTCAGATATGCTTGGCCGGGCCCCCGAGGAACAGACGGCCACCCTGGCGGCCCTGCAACACCTGCGCCACCAAAACCATGAAGTGCTGCTTTTCCATATCATAGACCGCGCTACCGAAGCGGATTTCTCGTTTCAGGATCGGCCTTATGTGTTCGAGGATCTGGAAACCGGCGAAACAGTGAAGCTACAGCCCTCGCAGGTGCGCGAGCAGTACCGTGCCGCCATGCAGAAGTACGAGCACGAGCTGGTTCTCCGGTGCGGGCAGTACAAAATCGATTTCGTGCCGGTAGACATCCAGGAGCCTTTCGATAAAGTTCTGTACGCTTACTTAGTAAAGCGGGGCAAAGTACGCTAGAACCAAGATGGCAGCACAAGACAACGTTTGTGCTACAATAGGATCTTTCATAACAAAACCAATGGCTACCTGGCATTGCCGAGTCTGCGGACTCGACTACGACGAGTCACCCTGGGGGCCGGATGACCAGTCGCCGGATTATAGCATCTGCGACTGTTGCGGAGTGGAATTCGGTTATGAAGATTACACCCCGGACAGCGCTCGGCGATACCGGGTCACTTGGCTAGCTAGCGGGGCTTCTTGGTTCTACCCTAAAGTGAGACCTGAGGGCTGGCTCTTAAAAGAGCAGTTACGTCAAGTCCCCGACTCTTACCTCTAGCCACTCCCTTCAGCTACCCTTTACTCATGCTTGTCGATATTATCTGCGCCCTGCTGTTTCTGTGCATTCCCTCGGCGCTTATCACCGCCTACATTGCCCACATGAACGACCGGTCGTTGTGGCGGTGGATGGTATTTGGCTTCTGTGTGCCGTACATGGCCGCCGTAGTGGCCATGGTCGTGACGTACTTCGACCAAAAAAAATCGGGAGACCTAGACGAGTAGCACCACTTATTTCGCGCTGTTAACGGCTTGTTCGCCTACTGCGCTGCGGGCTGGTTATCCAAGGATTGCCACAGATACTTGCACGCCAGGGAACGGTAGGGGCGCCAGGGTTCCGCAATTTCAATCATGCGGCGGAGCAAAGCTTTGCCGGTTTCTTGCAGCCCATAATGCTTGCGCATCGCATTCTGAACGCCCAGGTCGCCTTCGGCGAATACGTCGGGCTGGTCGAGCGCAAACATCTGGAGCATTTGGGCGGTCCAACGCCCAACGCCCTTTATCTGAGTGAGGTGGCGAGTGAAATCGTCTTCGGAAAGCTGACTCAAGTGCGCGTGGTCGAGTTGGTCACGCTGAGTGAAATCGGCAATGGCTCGTAAGTAGCCTGCTTTTTGGCGTGATAAGCCGGCGGTGCGCAAGTCCTCGTCGGTGAGGGCGAGCAGGGCTGCGGGTTCCGGGTAGCCATCGGGCGGAAACAGGGCTTGCACTTTGCGCCAGATAGCAGCGGCGGCTTTGGTGGAAATTTGCTGACTAACGATGGCGCGCAGCAAAGCCAAGTACAAGTCTTCGTGTGCGGAGGGCCGAATCAACTGCCCCCGGTCGATGATAGCCGCCAGCACCGGATCGGCTAGGCGCAAGTGCGTGAGGGCGGCAGTGGCATCGGTGGCAGGAAGGGTAGGGGGAAAGGCGGGTTTGCGGGGAGCAGTTGACATAGACTAATGGGAACGGTAAAAGGGCAAAGTGAACAGCTTCCAAAACTCAATTGATATCAATAGGCGAAACCGGAACGAGGAACTCGTCGAGAAACTCACCGGTACTCGACAGCAGCACCCCCGCAAGATTTTGCCCTAGATAAGCGCCGGTATCAATGTTCAGGACATCGGTTTGAACGTCATAAGTAGGCTCGCCATACGCGGTGGGCGTGTGCCCGATGACCTGGCGCTTCCCGATGTTGAGCAGGGGCCCACGGCGCCACAGAATACCATCGGGATGGTCTTCGTCGAGCGGGTCGGGAGTATCAGCAATGCCGGCGTGACTGATAAGCAGGTGAGCATTCTCCCACAGCAGCGGCCGGCGAGCTAGCCAGCTTAAGTGCGAAGTAAGCAACGAGCGACGGGTGGTATACTGCTGCGCCGTGGAGCGGCCCCCCCACTCCAGCCAGGGAGGATACGGGCCCCGCGGGCCATAATGAGTGAGCATACCCGCTTCATGATTGCCTTTCAGAAACACCGTGCGGCCAGGAAAACGGGCTTCTAGCTCCAGGCATAAGGCCACGCACTCCGGCGCAAAATTACCTCGATCCACTAAGTCACCGGTCTGAACTAGCAATTCTTGGTTGGGCTGCCAGTGTTGCAACAGCCTATCAAACGTATGAAAGCAACCATGCACGTCACCTATCACAAAGAGGTTCATAAACAGAAATACGAGAAAAAACAGCGGGGCGGAAAGTGAAATTGCCAACAGCCCCTGACGACCGCCGCCCGTAAGCGCCGCGCCTGTATCTAGCCTGAGCTTTTTACCAGCACGCCGTTGCGTAGGCCAGGCACGATGATACTGAAAACCACTACTACGTAAAGAATGTCTTGTGCCAAGCCACGGGATATGCTGTTGAAGCACTAGAGCAAGAGTTGCCGAACAGCTGACCGGTCGGCTATGCCAGGTAAGCTCCCGTAGCGTGGGTTGAGTGAAAAGATAAGAGGACGGCAACAATGCCAGCGGAAAAGCCAGCACTTGTACACTGGCCACAGCGCTGGCCAGCAGCCACAGAATACCGAGCCGCGCGCCTAGCTCACCGGCGCGAAGGGTGGCGTAATAAAAGCACGCATTGCCGCCCTTTATTCCATAACCAGCGCGTGTTCCAGGCGCGCAATCATGGCATCATCAATATCCAGGTGCGTCACGAAGCGAATCATTTGCGGGCCAAACGAAGCCGCTTTGATGCCCTGCTCATCCAGCCGCGCTAGAAACTGCTCGGCCGGCATTTCTGGTCGAAGGCGAAAGATTACGAGGTTGGTTTCCACGGGCAGCACCTCGGCCACGTAAGGCTGGAGGGCCAGGGTGGCACCGAGTTGCTGGGCGCGGCGGTGGTCGTCGGCTAGGCGGTTTACGTTGTTTTCCAGCGCATACAAACCTGCGGCAGCTAGGTAGCCGGCTTGGCGCATACCTCCACCCAGTACTTTCCGGATGCGCTTGGTTTTCTGAATAAACGCCTTGCTCCCCAGCAGTACCGACCCTACCGGCGCGCCCAAACCTTTCGATAAGCAGACGGAGATGGTATCGAAAATGCGCCCGTAGTCGGTGGCTTGTTGGCCGGTAGCTACCAGGGCATTGAAAATGCGGGCTCCATCGAGGTGCAGCGGAATGCGGTGCCGCTGTGCTACTTCGGCAATGGCTTCTAGCTCGCGCAAGGCGTAGCAGCTGCCCCCGCCGCGGTTGTGGGTGTTTTCCAGCGAAATAAGGCTGGTAGTAGGGTAGTGCACATTGACGGGGCGGATGGCAGCTTCCACCTGCGCCGCCGTGAGGCGGCCCCGCTCACCTGGCAGCAGGGCCACCGAGGCGCCCGAGTTGAAGGCAATTCCGCCCACTTCCCACAAGTAGATGTGCGAATTTTGTTCGCACACCACTTCCGATAGCGGTTCGGTGTGCGCTTTAATGGCAATTTGATTGGTCATGGTGCCGGAAGGGCAGAACAAGCCCGCTTCCAGCCCAAACCGGGCGGCAGCTTCCTGTTCCAATGCCCGCACGGTGGGGTCTTCCTCGTATACATCGTCGCCGACGGGCGCTTTGAACATGGCCTCCAGCATAGCAGAGGTAGGACGCGTGACCGTATCCGAGCGTAAATCAATCAACGAATTCATCATCAGTGAGGAAGGTAAAAAAGGGGAAGGTTTTCCGGTTTCAAATTTATAACTTACTTTTGCCCCTCCTTTACAGAAAGACATTAACCGACCCGGAAAAAATGAGCATCACCCGACTGAAGCGCAAGCACCGCAAGAACATTGCCCGCGCTAATAACAAGCAGACCGTCATCAAGCAATTGCTACTTACTCCTGTTCTCAAGAACGTGGACATCGAGGAATTGAAAGCTAAATTCCCTACTACGGTTGCAAACGAAGCTAGCTCGGCTGTTGATTCCGCCAAGAAAGCGGCCAACTCGGTTGTTGACTCCGCTAAGGAAACAGCTACGTCGGTTGTTGACTCTGCTAAAGAAACGGCTACTTCAGTTGTTGACTCCGCTAAAGAGGCCACTACATCGGTTCTCGACAAAGTGAAAGAGGTAGCGGCAGAGGTTGTAGATACCGTTAGCCACAGCGAAGTGGTAGAGCAAGCCAAAGAAGCCGTGAGCGGCATTGTAGAGAAAGTGCAGGACGCAGTAGCTGGCGACGACACCGAAAAGGAAAACGCCGAAGCCTTTGATGATGCTGAAGCTGTAACCAAGCCCGTAAATGAAGACGGCCAAGAAGGTGAGCACCCCAAGCCTGAAATTGCCCTCTAAAACTCAGTCGCCACCGGCGTCGGTCGGCTGATATAGATAAAAGCGTTTTTCCTGCCCTGGGAAAACGCTTTTTTATTTGTTTGAAGTTGGCGGGGCTCTAAAGAACCACTAAGATGAGTTCAACTTAGTTGTGCGGGCCACCGGGTGGCCTCTCCAAGATCGAACTGCTGCGGTATCGTACCAGGCGGCCATTTTCTCCTCTCGTTCGCGCCAGCTACTTCGGCCCCAACTCGATAACCTGCAACTGCTGGATCTTGCCAGCACTCACCTCGAACCGCAGGAGCGTGCGCACCTTATGGAAGCCATGGCGACCCGCCGCGCCTGGATTTAGGTGCAGCAACCCTAGTTTGGCGTCGGGCATAACTTTGAGAATGTGCGAGTGGCCACTGATGAAGAGGCCAGGGCGCTCCTGCTGCAACAAGAGCCGCGCCGCTGGGCTGTAGTGGCCGGGGTAGCCGCCAATATGCGTCATCAACACCCGCAGGCCCTCAATAGCAAAGGCTTGCACCAACGGTTGGGTGTCGCGCACGTCGCGGCCGTCGATGTTACCGTAGACGCCGCGCAGTGGAGCCACCGCCACGAGTTGCTCGATGACGGCCGCGGTACCAAAGTCGCCGGCGTGCCAGATTTCGTCGCAGCCACTCAAGTGGTGCAGAATTCGCTCGTCGAGGTAGCTATGAGTGTCGGAGAGCAGACCAATTTTCTTCATCGGGCGAAGGTAGGAGGGGTGGCGAAATAGTGCGGGCCGAAGTAAGGAGTTTGACGGTCTGGTAGCGTATTTGGTGTCGTTAGAGCGTCAAACTTCTTACTTAGGCCCCGCGCTATTTCGCCGTTTCACTTGCCCGCCGTATTGCTTCTTACCTTTATCTAACAACTCAACCGGCGGCATCCCGTATCTTGCCCGTCCGCTTTGCGCTTTCGTTTGCCAAGATTTCTGTTGTGCTTTGCAGCGGGCCGCGGCCTGCATTTCTCATTGTTTGTAGCCCTCCAGTTTACCCCGCGATGAACGTCTTCATCAACGATATTCCGCTGATTATCAAAAAGAACAGCGAGAAAGTATACAAGCACAAGTACGACTTGATTCTGAATCCGGAAGATGAGTTCACGTCCAAGGACTTGGTGGGCGACGTTCTGGTGCGCGACGTCACAGACGTATTCGTGGACCGGCTGTTGCGGCTGATGGAAGTGAAAAAGCTCAAGAAGCTAACTTCTCTGACCATGCTGGCGCGCAAAAAGAGCCGCCTCATCCTGCACCTGAAAGACCAGTTTCGCATTGTGAAGGCCGCCGGTGGCCTCGTAGTGAAACAAGGTAAAGTTCTGATGATCTACAGATTAGGTAAATGGGATTTGCCGAAAGGTAAGCTCAAAAAAGAAGAGGACCCTGGACTTGGAGCCTTGCGCGAGGTAGAGGAGGAGTGCAACATCAAAGTGGAGCTAGGCGACGAACTGCCCAGTACTTGGCACTCCTACGCCTATAATGGCAACAAAATTCTCAAGAAAACCAACTGGTACGTCATGCGCTGCCTCGACGATACGCTGATGAAGCCTCAAGCCGAAGAATATATCGAGGAGGTGCGCTGGATGACGCCGCAAGAGGCGCTGGCTGTTCTCGAATCGTCGTATGCCAGTATAGCGCTGGTAATGCGCCATTACTTAAGTGAAATGGCCGGCCCTTCTTCAGTTAAGAATTAGGGATACAGCAAGGAGCCATAAGAAGAGGCAGCGCAACAATCGAAATTTGGTGTTGTTGCGCTGCCCCTTCTTATGGCTCTGGCGGCATTGCTAGCTTGCAAACGGCGGCAATTGAAAAGGCACGAAGCTATCCACGTTGCCACCAAAGCGGTGAATTTCGCGGATGATGGTGCTGCTGATGGCCGCTAACGTGGGCGAAGTAATCAAGAAAACAGTTTCTAGTTCGGGGTTGACGTGGCGGTTGGCTTGCGCAATTGTATTCTCGTACTCGAAGTCGGTAGTGTTGCGCAGGCCACGTAGCAGGTAGCGGGCACCCACTTCCCGGGCAAAGTCGGCCGTCAGGCCTTTGTAGGCTCGCACCGATACGCGCGGTTGGTCGCGAAACACTTCTTCGATCATGGCTATCATCTGCTCAACGGGCAAATAGCGGGTTTTGCTGCTGTTATTGCCAATGGCGATTATGATTTCATCGAACAAGATTGTGCCCCGCCGCACCACATCCAAGTGGCCATTGGTAAAAGGATCGAAAGAACCAGGAAACAGGGCGATGCGCATAGAAGAATAACGGCGTAACAGAGTGACCATGAGTTGCCAAGTGACGGAGCCGCCAATCACTTGGCTACTTCGTCACCTGCTTATTCACACAGATGAAGGCTGTAAAGCTCGAAGAAACGGTATTCAAAAAGCTCGTTGAGGCGGTAGCTGTAGCTCAGATCGAACGGACGGTTGCCGAATTTGATGTGGCGAATGTATTTGCGCAGAATAGTGAAAAGCTCGGAGTCGTGCATCAAGTCGCCCCATACCACTACCGGGTCCTGGTCGGGGTTGAGCTGCAACTCCTGCATCACGAGGATGGTGTAATAAATAAGGTCTTCGGGCGAGCTGAAAGCGAATACGTTGCAGAACTCCGGGCGCTTGTCGCGAATTACAGCAATAGTCAGCTCGTGGTGGCCAATGCTCAGGTACAAACGACGGGCAGTAGTTGCCTCGCTTTGATGGATGAGGCCTTCGAGCAGGGCACTGGTTTGGTGCAACAGCGAACCGGCCGGGTAGGTGGTCCGGAACCAATTGGCCATCACATTTTCGGCCGCGAATACGCTGGCCAGCTCTTGGCTGGCATGGGTGTAAGAAAACACGGTTTCGTGCTGGATATCAACGGTATGATGCAGGCGTAGATACGTGGCTTCGTCGCCGGGACGCAGCAGCGGCGCGGGCAGCAGCGTGAAGTGGCGGTTCTGGATGGACAGCCGTACCTGGTTCCAGCCGGTTTGCCCTACCAAATCGTGGTGCGCCGCTAAGGCTTGCAGTTGCCCGCCGTAGGAGGTGGCGACCAGCGCGGCATAATCTTCCAGCACCACAAATTTGTTGCGGCGCACATCGGCCACTCCCACCCGCAATCCGGCTGGGCTAACGGTTAAATACAGATTATAAGCGGCTAGGGTAGTCGGGTCCAGGGTTTCGTCGCGCAGGCGGTGCAGGGCCGTGGGGGCCGGCAGTTGCGACGAGGAGATGGACATAGCAGTGGAAACAGGTGAATCGGAGGCCACAGGCAAATACGGGTAAGGAAGGAGGCCAAAGGTACTGAGGCCAATTTAATTGCCGTCGGCTGACTTCAGTGAAGCCTCTAGAAGAGGTTGCTAGAATACTTAGTGTCCCCCTAATCAAGCGGCTGCCCTTCCAGCGCAGGAGGAATCTAGGTAAGATCATTGCACGACTTCACTCAGATTCCTCCTGCGCCGGAAGGGCAGCCGTTAGTACAGGGCCTTGGTGTGACAAACCGAAATATACTTGTGGAACGGACCGTTTATCCAAGGGTCATTGCATGACACGAGCAGTGCAGAAACCACCGCTAAAACCAGCGTAGAATTTCAGAAAAGTCACCTTTGAAACCGAATTTGCGGGATAAACACGTCATCGGTGCTGATGAGTTGGCGCAGTACCGGGTGTACCTGGCTAGCTGGCAACCGGATAAGCTGGCGCGGTTCTACGAACGCTAGGTTGGTAAGGAGTTGATCCTCGGTGGCGTGTTCTGGGTCGTGGCCCAGTTGTGGTACCGCACGGGCATCTTCGGGCGTCACTTCAAAGAATAGCTCTAAGGCTTGCAAATCGGCACTACCATACTCGTGCAGATGCAAAAATCGACCGACGATTACATCTAGACCAGTTTCTTCCCGAAACTCGCGCCGCAGACAGTCTTGAATGGTTTCGCCAAACTGCCAGCCGCCACCGGGCGGCGACCAGAACGGGGCATCAGCGGGGAGCAGGCCACGATGGCTAGTCAGTAGCAACGCGCCTTTCTGCACAAGCAGGCCGCACACTCGTACGCGCACAAGGCCAGTGTAGGAGTCGAGGGGCTGGCGGGCGGAAAGTGAATCAGGAGCGGACATTTAGTGTAATATAATTCAATGAGAAGCCTCAGGACTGAGCTAAAGGAACCACCGAAACTGGTTTGCGGTCCTTGCGGCGCTGCCGCCAGCGCCGCAACCGGGTGGCAATATACAGCACGAGTACCAGCACCAAGCCGGCCGCCAGCAGGGGCAACAGCAGCGCCAGCACAGTGCCAAGCACAGCCAGCGTATTTTCGGCGGTAGCCAGCACCGGATTGCCCAAGCCGGCCGTACCTACCGTTGACCCGGCGCGTAGCAGCGTGGTACCCGTTTGGATGATGCCCGCCGTGCCACCACCTACCAGCACGCCCAAGCCCCAACGCACCACCGGGTCGAGGTCGGGCAGAGCGGCTGTCATGAGCACAGTACCGGCTATAAACGAAGCGGGCGTCGTTATCGTATCCAGCAAATTGTCCACTACCGGGAAGTAGTAGCCCAAAATTTCCATAACGGTGGCCGTACCCAGTGCCCCCACGGCTACCCAGCTCCCCAGCCACGCAAAGCCCGGCGAGGGGTGCAACACGCCGGTATGGTAGGCGATACTAGCGGCCAGCAGCGGCACGAACACCCGAAAGCCACAACACGCCGCCAGTGCTAGTCCTAGCGCGCCACTCAAAAGATATTCCATGATGTAGGGGGCTGCTTGTTGGTTGCTGCTTATTCGATACAAGTGAATTTAACTAGAAACAGCCAGCAAGTAGCAACCAACAAGCAGCAATTCGTGGCCGTATCTTTGGCCCCAATGACTACACCCGAATCCCTCGCCACGCCCTTACCCGCCGACGACTCGCTCGAAGCCCGCATCCGCCGCAAACTCACGCGCCAGCACTTCATGCACCTTATCGGCGCCGACCTTACCCGCATTGAGCCCGGCCGCGTAGAGGCCGAATTAGTGCTCCAAGAGCAACATCAGCAGCAGCGCGGTTTCGTGCACGGCGGCCTCACCGCCACCATGGCCGACTTAGTCGCTGGTTTTGCCGCCGTTACCCTCGTGCCCGATAACACGGGCGTAGTCACAGTGGAATTGAAAACCAGCTATTTGCACCCTGGCATAGGTAAGAAACTACGTGCCGTCGGGTGGGTGCTGAAAGCTGGTCGGCGCCTGCACTTCTGCGAGGCAGAAGTCTGGTGCGACGAACTGTTGATAGCCAAGGCTACGGCTACTATGGCCGTAGTAGAGCCGCAAGGCTGAACAGATGGTCTTGAAAAGTAATATCAGCTATAAAAGCTCTTCAACGGCTCTTAATTCAAGGGCGTATCACGTCGTATGAGGGCTTGAATGGTAAGAAATTCCCAGGGAAAATAGTGTTCGAATTTTTCGATCATATAGAATATCTGCCAGGACTTCTTTTGGAAACTGTAGATCGAAGTGAGGTGTTTAATGAGTGCTTAGAGATGATATGTAAAGAGTACAAGTGCTCTTTTATTTTTTCGGAATATGCTAAGTCTTCCATCGATTAGTTGTTAACTGCTTCATGCTTTCTCTTCGTACTCCCTCCGTTCGCGACCATTTTCCCTACGAACCAACCCAGGATCAATCCACGCTTTTCCAGAAGCTGGATGTGTTTCTGAAGGACGACTTGCCGGGCCGTAAAGCGTTTGTGCTGCGCGGTTATGCTGGCACCGGTAAAACCACCGTGGTGAGTGCCTTGGTGCAGTGGCTGCATAAGCTCGGGCGCAAATACGTACTGATGGCACCCACCGGCCGCGCTGCCAAGGTGATGAGTGCCTACGCCGGCGTGCCCGCCAGCACGATTCACAAGAAAATTTACCGTCAAACCAGCGGCACGCCTTCCCAGGGTCTCTCGTTTCAGCGCCAGCCCAACCGGGTCCAGGACACGCTCTTCATCGTGGACGAGGCCTCGATGATTTCCGATGAAAAAGCCTTCGGCGAAAACGGCCTGCTCGACGACCTGATGAACTATGTGTTCGAAAAGCCTTCGAACCGGCTGCTGCTCATTGGCGATACGGCGCAGTTGCCGCCCGTGGGCCAGTTGCTGAGCCCGGCCCTCGACCCTGAACTGCTGCGGCACCGCTTCCGGGCTACCGTGGATGGGGTAGAGCTACGCCAGGTAATGCGCCAAGCCGAGGAGTCGGGGATTCTGATGAACGCCACGGTCTTGCGCGAGGAGTTGCGGCAGGAACAACCCAATATTCAGTTTGTGACGCGCGGCTACCCCGACCTGTTTCAGATGGGTGGCGACAAGCTGGAGGATGGGCTGCGGTGGGCCTACAAGAACTTCGGGCACGAGAATACCACCATTATCTGCCGCTCCAACAAGAACGCCAATCAGTACAACCAAATGATTCGGCGGGTGCTGTTCGAGGCGGAAGACGAAATCGAGTCGGGTGATTATCTGATGGTGGTGCGCAACAACTACTTCTGGTTGCCCAAAGATTCGGAAATGGGCTTTCTGGCCAACGGCGACTTTGTGCAGGTAGTCAAAATTATCCGGCGCACCGAGGAGTTTGGGTTCCGATTTGCCGATGCCCGCGTCCGGCTGGTGGACTATCCCGACGAGCCGGACATGGAAATCAAGCTCCTGCTCGACACGCTGCACACCGAAAGCCCCGCCCTGCCCGCCGACCGCAGCAAAGAGCTCTACGAGGCCGTAGGCCAAGACTATGACCACCTCACAACCAAGCGCGACAAAAGCGCAGCGCTGCGCAAAGACCCGTTCCTCAATGCACTGCAAGTGAAGTTTGCCTATGCCCTCACCTGCCACAAGGCGCAGGGCGGGCAGTGGCAAGCGGTATTTGTCGACCACGGCTTCTTGAAAGAAGATATGGTGAACTCCGAGTTTGCCCGCTGGCTGTATACCGCCGTCACGCGGGCATCAGAAAAGCTGTTTTTGCTGAATTTCAATCAGAAGCTTTTAGCGGAAAAGCCAGAGGCGTAGCCTACTAGTGACTCAACTTTCTTGGAAGCGAAGGAAGGGGAACTAGCTGAATATTCGGGTGTTGCGATGTTAGTTTGACGGCATTTAGTTTCTTTGTAGAAGCTAAATGAATCTTTTCATCCTCCAACCTGCGTCATGATGAAAAAACTAGTATTCGCCCTGCTGCTAGTTGCGCTTTTGCCGTTCGCTACTCTGGCACAAACGCGCGAGATTTACACAAACAACAACTTTCGAACGTTGGCTCAGAATCATAAGATCTTGGCCATCATGCCGTTTTCAGCACATTTGCAGCTGCGACCCCGAGAGGTAACGAAAAACGGCGGCCCCGAAGGAGTGGCCAAGCTGGAGCAGCGCGAAGGCCTCGCTGTGCAACAAGCACTGCATTCTTACTTCCTGAAGCAAAAAGCCGCCAACGACTTAACGGTTGATGTGCAGGACCCCGTTCGCACCAATGCCCTGCTGGCCCAAAGCGGGCTTACACCAACTCAGGTTGCCCTCCAAACGCCCGAGCAATTAGCGCAACTGCTTGGTGTCGATGGTATTATATCGGGTGATTTCTCTAGCACGCAGCCTATGTCTAACGGGGCGGCCGTAGCGTTAAGCTTAATGGTTGACGTAGCCGGCCCCACCAATACCGGTAAGCTCCTGATTAACATTCACGATGGCAAATCGGGTGAATTGCTTTGGAAGTACGATAAAAGTCTTTCCCGTGGCTTTGGGAGCGACACCAACACCATTGTGACGACTATTATGCGGAAGGCTTCTCGCCAATTTCCTTATTCCAAAGAATTCAAGAGCTAGAACTAGGGTTTGGTGGTATCAGTTCGTGTAACTCCGGGGTAGATATTTACGTGTTCCGTTCCATTTTAGGTGTCTACTAGGAACGATCCTGCCGGGCTTATATGTCTATCTTTGTATTACTTGCACCTGCTTGATAAGGAAAGCTGGCACTCAACTTGCCACGCCCGTTGAAACACGTATTTTTGTTTATCTCAACTCATAACGCAGTACCACCTCATGAAAAAAGCACTCGTACTTGCTCTGTCGCTGGCTTGCGCTGGCTTCGGCGCCCAGGCCCAGACGGCCGCCGTAAAGCCTGCCAATGCCCAGGTGAAGCCCGCTGGTCCGCAGATCCAGTTCGATGAAATGAAGTACGACTTCGGTTCCGCCAAGCAGGGTGAAGTGGTAACCCACGTCTTCAAATTCAAGAACACAGGCACTCAGCCCCTCGTGATTTCCAACATTCAGGTAAGCTGCGGCTGCACCACGCCCGAGTGGACGAAAGACCCCGTAATGCCCGGCAAAACTGGTACTATCACGGCTAATTTCAATACGGCCGGCAAAATGGGTATGCAGAACAAGGTGCTAACGGTGGAGTCGAACTCGGCAGCCGGCAACGCCATGGTATCGGTAGTAGGTGAAGTGAAAGAAGCTTCTGCTATGTCTGCGGAAAAAACTGAATCTGCTGCTGCTGGCGAAAAGACCAAGCTAAAAGCTGACGACAGCAAAATGAAAGCAAAGAAGAAGTCGTAAGCTTCTCTTCCTGTTATGACCAAAAAGAGCGGCCCACTACATGCGGGCCGCTCTTTTTTTTAGGATATGCCGTCGTTGTCCTTCCGAGGCAGGAGGAGTCTGGGTTATTTTATAGAATGGTTTACCCAGATTCCTCCTGCCTCGGAAGGACAACGGCTACACCTGCCGGGACGCTAGCAGTAGCGTAATCCAGCCGGCGATGAGCAACAGGCCCCCAATAGGCGCTACGGCACCTAGCTTGGTGAGGCCCGTGAAGCACAATAAGTAAAGCGAGCCGCTAAACAGCAGCACGCCACCCAACCACAGCCAAGCCGTGGTGCTTAGTAGCCGCAACTCGGGCCGTAGGTGAAGCAAAATACCCACGGCCAGCAGCCCCAGAGCATGGTAGAATTGGTAGCGTACGGCGGTTTCAAACGTATCGAAGCGGCCGGAAGCCTCCAGCATCGGGCGTAAGCCATGCGCACCGAAAGCGCCAATGCCAACGCCAAACGCGCCTAGCACGGCAGCAAGCTGCAGAATGATTCGTGCGGTCATGAGGTAAAAGGTTGAACCGGTAAATGGTGGTTGACGATGCTCCCAACGAGAAATTGAAAGGCCAACTAGTGTGCCATTCAACCGCGAAGCAGTTAGTTTCTGCTGCCAAAAATAGCGCTGCCCACGCGGATGAGCGTGCTGCCTTCAGCAATAGCCAGTTGGTAGTCGGAACTCATGCCTATCGATATTTCCTGGAAGGTCTCACTGCCAGCGAAGTAGCGAGACTTCAGTAGCTCAAAGTAACCGCGCAACTCTCGGAATTCATGGCGCAATTGAGTCTCATCAGTGGTGTTGGTGGCAATGGCCATAACGCCAGTCAGCCGGACGTGTTGCAAGCCTTGGTAAGCATCGGATTGCAGAATTTCTTCTGCTTCTGGAAGTGTAAGGCCGGTTTTGGTTTCTTCGGCGGCAATATGGAACTGCAGCAACCCATTGATGACGCGGTTGTGTTTGGCGGCTTGCTTTTCCATTTCTTGCAGCAGCTTCAGGCTGTCCACGCTCTGGATAGTATGCACGAACGGGGCAACGTACTTGACCTTGTTGGTTTGCAGATGCCCAATAAGATGCCACTCGATATCAGCTGGCAATTCGGGCTGCTTGGCGGCCATTTCCTGCACTTTGTTTTCGCCGAAAAGCCGCGCGCCCGCGTTGTAGGCTTCTTGCAGGCGCTCCACCGGGTGCGTTTTCGTGACGGTGACCAAGCGGCAGGTGGTACCTGCTAGCTGGCTTTCGAAGAAATGAATTTTGTCGGATATAGACATTAGGTAGTGAAGTCAACCTTGTACCGCTGCCGAAGCAGGAAACACAAGAGTTCTGCTAATCCTCTAAAGCGTTGGTAAGAAACGTGTTTTTTAGCCCGAGCCAGAGCAGCCACAGGCCTACACACCAAAACAAGTAGATGCGGTAATAGTCCCGGGTGTTGCGGAAGCGGGTCTGCTTGATTTCTGATTTCTCGTAGCGGTTAATGCGCTGAAACACTTGGCGGAGGGCAGCGTTGTCGCTGGCGCGGAAAAACTGGCCTTCGGCGGCTTGGGCAATTTGGCGCATCGTAGTTTCGTCGAGGCGGGTGTTGACGTAGTTGGTACGGCCCAAACCGTCGGTACCGAAGGGCACCACGCCATCCTGGCCCAGCCCGATGGTGTAAATTTTCATGCCGTAGGCATGAGCCAGTTGGGCGGCCGTGAGCGGATCAAGGCTGCCAGCCGTGTTTTCTCCGTCGGAGAGGAGAATGCACAGGCGCGTGCGACTACGCGAGTCGCGCAGGCGGTTGGTGGCCACGCCGAGCGCCGTGCCAATGGCCGTACCGTCGTTGGCAATCATGCCCAGCTTCAAGCCGTCGATACTTTCGCGCAGCAACTCATAATCGGTGGTGAGTGGGGCTAGGGAATAAGCCTCACCCGCGAAAACCACCAGCCCAAGCCGGTCGCCGGAGCGGCCGTCCACAAATTCGTGGGCCATGCGTTTGGCGGCTTCCAGGCGGTTTGGGCGCAGGTCGCCTAGCTCCATGGAGCCCGACACATCAAGCACCAATACGATGTCGATGCCTTCACCCGACTGCACCACCCGCTCGTCGGTGCGCTGGGGCCGGGCCAGCGCCACAACACCAAACGCCATACTCAAAGCCAGCACAACGTCGGGAATAAAGCGCAGCACGGCACTCCAGTCGCGGCGCACCTGGCCCTGCACGAAAGCTACGCCCAGCTTGCTGCGCCGCCGGTACGCCAGCAGCCAGCGCGCCACAAATAGCAGCGGAATACCCGCAATCAGAAACAGCAACCGCGGCATCTCCCAGGCATAACTAGCCACCGTAGCGTAGCGCAAGCTATCTACCATCGGGCCAATAATCTGTTGCCAAAGCTGCATGAGCGAGTACTTGAATAAATGAGTAAGGGGGCGAATAGGTGAAGTAGTCTCGGGCGCAGACCTTAGCCGGCGTAGGCTGCTTCACTCAGGCACTCACGCGGGTTTGTTCTAGCTCGAATCGTCGTTGGGCGAAGTCGCGCAGGAGGCCGAAAGCAAGGTCAGTTTCAACTTCGTCTTCCGTGAACTGATTGCCGTAGATAACTCGGTCGGCGAGGCGCAGGGCCAGGCTCACGTCAGTATCGTTGTCGTAGTAGGCCACAATTTCACGGGTGGTAAGGCTATTGATAACGTTGTTTTCGAGAGTGGTGAGATAGTTTTTCCAGAGCGTGATGGCCCGTTCCATGTTGGTGAGCGAGCGGCTAAGCGTGAACCGCTCGACGTGGCGGGCATACTGTGCCAAGAAATAAACGTGGTTTTTGCGCAGTTTGTACAGTTGATACCGTCGCCGCCAACGGCGCCCGAAGCCGAGCGCCACGCCACCCAGCACCAACACCAGCATTGCCGAGCCAGCTAGCCAGTAAGGATAGTTGAAGGCAGGTTCAACGGGCAGCAAGTTGGTATTTTGCCGCAACACGGGTACCGCACCCGTTGCAAGCGGGGGAACTACCCGCTCCAGCTGCACAGCCGCCGTAGTGGTTGGGATGGTCAGCGTATCGCGGCCGCGCAGAATGGTAACGGGCAGAACCAACCGTTGCACCGAGTCTAGGGCGAAGGTACGCAGGTGGTACACTGTTTCGTCGAGGCTGCGGCCCCGGCGGGTACGAGTGGGGCGGTACGTTTTGCCCACAAACTCGAAAGGGGCATAAGTGGCCGTAGAATCCGGAAAAATAACGTTCAACCCCGGCGCGTGGCTGTAGCTCAGCTCGTAGTCAACGATTTCGCCGACCCGCACGGAGGGCTGCAAAAACCGACCCCGCGGAGGGCCCGTCGGCGCCTGCGCGGCAACCACAAAGGGCAGAAAAAGCAGGCACAAACTCACCACGCGGCGGAACACGCCGTTTTGCAGTGAGGCAAGGCGCTTTCTTTGCCCCAACCACGCGCCTGCCCCTGTACGGCAACGCGCCGCGTCTGCTACCACAACTTGCATGCTCTTACCCACGACCTGCCCGCAAGTTGCGCCGCCGAAACAGCCGGATAAGCTGGGGTACATAATCGGCATCGGTGGCAATGGAGAGATATTCGGTGCGGTGCCGGCGGCAGATCTGACCGATTTGCGAGCGGTTTTGCTCGTAGGTAGCGCGGTAGCGGGCCCGGAAACTAGCCGACGACGTGTTGGTCCAGACCGTGCGGCCCGATTCCTGGTCGTAGAGGGGCACAATGCCGAGGGGCGGAAATTCTCGTTCGCGCTGGTCGAGTAGCTGTACCACCACCAAATCGTGCTTGCGGGCCAGCATGGTGAGTTCCCGCTCGTAAGCGGTATCAATGAAGTCGGAAATCAAGAGGATGATGCTACGCCGTTTCAGCAGCCCCAGGGCTTGCTTGATGCCCGCTCCAACGGCCGTTTGCCTGGACTTTGGCTCTAGGTTGAAGAGCTGCTTGATAAGGGCGTAGGCATGGCGCACGCCCTTGCCAGGAGGCATGTACAGCTCTTTCTGGTCGGAGAAAGCCAGAATACCAAGTTGCGCGTCTTGCCGGGCGGCGGCCAAGGCCAAAATTCCGCAGATTTCGCGGCCCACATCCAATTTGCGGCGGTTGGCCGCCCCCACCTGCTGGGAGCCACTCACGTCAAAAAGCAGCAATACTTGCTGCTCCCGCTCTTCCTTATACGTTTTGATGAACGTACCGTGGCCTTTGCTGGACACGGCCCAATCAATAGCCCGCACTTCGTCGCCGTATTGGTAGAGGCGAACATCATCGAATTCAAGGCCCGTGCC
The DNA here is from genome assembly GCF_964242765.1 of uncultured Hymenobacter sp. Classification (NCBI taxonomy): domain Bacteria; kingdom Pseudomonadati; phylum Bacteroidota; class Cytophagia; order Cytophagales; family Hymenobacteraceae; genus Hymenobacter; species uncultured Hymenobacter sp. Next base: position 17,746 of record NZ_CAXTBM010000004.1, on the reverse strand, counting down.
TTTGAAGACGGAATGAAAATTGCCTTGCAACTGCGCGTCCACTGCTTTCAGCATCCGGATTTCCACCTGCCGCAGCTTGCGCACGAGCAACTGAAAAGGAGTGGGAGTAGGGGAGTTCATAGCAGCTAAACTACGTGAATCGTGTTAGGGTTGGCACTCGTATGAAAGGAAAACCGCAGGAATACCAGAGGAAGCCCCCAGGAAATTGTATTTTTGCACCGTGAAAAACTTGCTATTTCGTGCTTACTCGTTCAGGCTCAGCCTACTGCTTGCCGGGATGCTGTTCGGCTGCCAACGCCTTGATGATGCGCCGCCGCCCCAGCCTCTGATGTCGCGCGAGCAACTCGTAAGCGTGCTGGCCGATTTACATATGCTGGAAGCGCGGGTGGAAAACTCCCGCCTTTCGCCTGATTCGGCCCGGGCTCTTTATCTGCAACAGCAGAAAGACGTCTTCTGGCGCCGGGAAGTAACCGATTCCCTGTTTCAGCAAAGCTACCGCTACTACGCCAGCCACGGCAAAGACCTCGACGATATCTACGGCATCGTCCTCGATACGCTGGCAGCCCGTCAGGCGAAACTAGGCAACCCAAAGTAATTCAGTGACTTCGTAAGAAAGCGGGTTTGCGGCGTGGTATGCGCAGTAAATCCGCTTTTTTCGTGTTATACAAGTCGGCTGCCGTTGGGAACTGGGGCAACTAAAGTGGTCAGCACAATATCCCCTTGTGCGTCGGCCACACCAGTTACAAGCACTTCCGACATAAACTTGCCAATCTGTTTGGGCGGGAAATTAACTACGCACAACACTTGCCGCCCGATTAAGTCGGCGGGCTGGTAGTGGCGCGTAATCTGGGCGCTAGACCGTTTGTATCCTATTTCGGGGCCTAAATCAACCAGCAACTGATAGGCGGGGCGGCGCGCCTCCGGAAATTCACGGGCCTCGAGAATGGTGCCTACTCGTACGTCAACTCGCTCGAAATCAGCCCAGGTGATAGTAGAAGACATAAACGACAATGTTGTAGTGCGGCTCGGTATCCATAAGGTTTCATCGGTTGTCTTACGGCGCAGTTACCGGGCGAAGGCAACCAGTTGGGTGAGGCGCACTTGCACCTGCGCTTCCCAGAACTTTTGCTTGTCCGCGTTGAGGCCGTGGTTGGTTTCCTGGTCGTAGCGGGCTTCTTCGCGCTGCCAAGCGGAAAAGGCAGCTTTGGTGAGGTTGTTGAAAGCCGGGTTGAGGTGTTGGCAATTCAACTTTACCAAGCTCAATTTTTGCCGCAACATACGAGCATGGAGTTCTGTGATGTCGAAATGGAGCTGCTCGTGGCGCAGCAGGGCCGGCGTGGCTTTGGCGGCGTCGCGCACCCACGATTCCTGGGGCAGGAATACCGCCTTGACGCTGGAATTGAACACAAAATCGGTGCAGCCTACCTGTACGTCGATGTTGCCAGAGGTAAGGGCCGCCAGTCGGTCGGCGGGCATGGGTTTGCTTTTAAAATCGGTCCAGGCGAGAGGCCGCTGCGCTGACCAGGCAATGGTTTCTTTGGTTGGCGGTGCTTGCGTGGGCGCGTGCGTTGGAGCCGGCCGACTCCAAGCGAGTAGAAGCAGGAGAAACGAGAAAAAAGTCATTTTCAAAGATAAATGTGAAGAGCTGCGCAGAGAGTTGGGCTGCTTTTCTGCTACACCAAACCAACAACGTCTCGTTCCCGAAGCTCGACATACTACCTCACGATGCAGCGAAAATAAAGGTCGGCCCTATAACCTGCCTCAACGGCTAGCCAGTACGGCGGATGGTGGCGCAGGCACGGCGCTATGCTGCCGGAAACGCCAGAGTAATACGCCGGCTACCAAGGTCAGCCCCGTGAGCAAGCCCAACCACACGCCGATACTGCCCATTTGCAGCCCGAAACCCAGCCCGTAGCCGAGTGGCAGGGCAACAACCCAATAGGATAGCAGGGCTACCAAAGATGGTATTTTCACGTCTTCGAGGCCCCGCAAAGCGCCTAGCCCTACTACCTGCAAGCCGTCGGATACCTGGAAGGCGGCGGCTATGAGCAGTAGGGTAGCTGCCTGCGCCACCACGGCGGGGTCGTGGTTGTAGAAGTGCGGCACAGAGTGGCGGGCCGCAACCAGTAGCAAGCCCATGGAAGCCATAAACAGAAAGGCCAGCAGATAGGCTGCCAGGCCCGCTTGTCGGGCGCCGTACGCATCGCCTAGCCCCCGCAAATTGCCTACCCGAATGGTGGCGGCCGCCGCAATTCCGCTGGCCGCCATGTAGGTGACCGACGCCACGTTGATGGCAATTTGGTGGGCCGCTTGCGGCGTGACGCCCAACCAGCCAATCATAATGTGCGAGAAGCTAAAAGCACCCATTTCAAACATCATTTGCAAGCCAATAGGCGAGCCAATGCCCACTAAGCGTTTCAGGGTGGCGCCGTTGGGGCGCAGCCAAGACTGTATGGCCTCCCGATAAGGGCGCAGGCGGGCCGCCCGCAGCACGTACGCGCCCATGAGCACCGCCATGAGGATGCGGGCAAGGAGCGTGGCCCAGGCCGAACCTATCATGCCAAAACTTGGAACCCCAAATTTGCCGAACACCAAAACAACGCAGAGTCCGGCATTGACGACGTTGGCCAGAACTGAGAGGTACATAGCTTGCCGCGTGAGCCCCAAGCCTTCAGCGAACTGCTTGAAGCCCTGAAATATCATGAGTGGCAAAAAGGACAGAAACATAATGCGTACCCAAGGAGCGGCCAATGCCACTACTTCGGCTGTTTGGCCCAAGTGCTTTAAAAGAGGCGCAACGCCCACGCCAGCAACGGCGAGTACCAGCCCGGCCAGGGAACTCAACCACACCCCGGCTACCAGCAAACGGCCGAGCTGTTGCACGTCGCGTTGCCCGTTGGCGGCCGCTACCAGGGGCGTGATGCCCATTGAAAGCCCGAGCCCGAAAATCATGACCACGGTGCTCACGCTCACCCCCACGCCAACGGCGGCCAGCGGCACCTTGCCCGTCTGCCCCACCACCACCGAGTCGCAGACGTTGACGAGTACGTGCCCTAGTTGGCTGAGCACGACCGGATAAGCCAGTAAAAGGGTGGGTTTGAGGTGGGGGCGGAGGGCAGTGAGCGGCATGACAACAAAACGAAAGAACTCCGCAAAGGTAGCCCAGTTGCAGCCAGCAACTGGGTTTTCTCGTCGAGAGGCTGCCGCTTATTTACTCGGGTTCGGCGCTATCGAAGGACGGCCGCGAGCCGACTTATAGCCTCCGCCAATTCCGCTGCCGGCACAGCATACGATAGCCGCGCGAAGCCGGGGGCCCCGCAGGTTTGGCCATCCACTACGATGACGCCAGCGGCTTGTAGTTTCGCCACCAATTGCGTTGAAGCCTCGGCGGGCGCTATATCGGGCGTCAGAAAGGCGCGGAGGTCAGGGAAGGCGTAGTAGGTGCCGCCCGGAGCGTGCGGCAAGGCGCCGGGTAGCGTAGCCAGAAAGTCGAGCAGGCGCTGGCGGTTCGGGAGGAGCTGCTGGCAGAGCGCGGCCGTGATGGTTGACTTGGCCTCGGTAGCGGCCAGGGCCGCCATTTGGCTAGCCACGGCCACCGCCCCGCCGGTAGCGAATTGCTGTAGAGCACAGGCCTGCGCCACCGCGGGCGGCGCCACCAAGTACCCGATGTTCCAGCCTATCAGCGTCAGCGACTTGGAAAAGCCGTTTACCACCAAATGCTGGCCGTGCGGATCGGGGAAAGAAAGCAGGGAAGGCACCGGCTCCAACTCAAAGCAAATGCCGTCATAAATCTCATCGGACAGCACAAAAAGCCGCGGGTGCTGGCGCGTAACGGTTAGCAGGGCGTCGACCTCGGCACGCCGGTAGATGCGGCCCGTTGGGTTGTTGGGATTCGTGAAAATTATCAGCCGCGTATTGGGGCTGATGGCTGCCTGCAAAGCCTCCGCCGACAACTCGTAGTTGTCGGCGCTATCAAGCGGCAGTTCACGCACTACACCGCCAGCGCGTTCAACCAGTTCCCAAAAGCCAAACCAATTGGGCGTGGGCAGCACGACTTCGTCGCCGGGGCGTAGCACCGCGCGTAGCAAAGCAAACAGCGCCGCCTTGGTGCCCGGCGTAACAACAATGCTGGCTGTTGTTATGGGCACGCCCTCGTGCTGGTGATACGTGGTGGCCAATGCCTCTCGCAGCACTAATAGCCCTTCCACTGGACTAACTGGTAAGCGACCCAGATGCAGCAGGTTAACTACGCGGGAAGTGACTTCGGATGTAGGCAGAAAATTGCCGTAACCTGAGGCGAGGCTAATAGGTGACATAAAGTAAGCCGGGAAGAACGGCTAAGATACTCGTCCCTGATAACCTAGTCTAACTGTTATGCAGGGCGGAGCACCACATCGGCGAAATAGTTTTGCTCATCAGTGAAGAACTCCGTGACGGAAAGCCCCGCTTCAGCAGCTAGTGCCTTGATTTGCGGAGCAGTGAACTTGTAGGAATTCTCGGTGTGAATGGTTTCCCAGGCGGCGAACTGGAAGCTTTGGTTGAGAGCGGAGATATGAACGGCTTGGGTGCGGGTGCTAACCAAATACGAGCGGACGGCGCCGGCCAGCGGATCGTAGTCGGTGTAGTGCTGCCAGTGCGCGAGGTCGAAATCGGCGCCTAGCTCCCGGTTGAGGCGTGCGAGCAGGTTCAGGTTGAAGGCGGCAGTGACGCCCTGCGCGTCGTCGTAGGCGGCCCGGATGGTGCGCGGGTTTTTCTGCAAGTCGAAGCCGATCAGGAGCCGGTCGTTGGGGCTGAGGGGAGCCGCTAGGTTGCGCAGGAACGTGAGACGGTCGGGGGGCAGGAAGTTGCCGATGTTGGAGCCCAGAAACAGCACTACTTTCCGGCCGGGCCGGGCCGCCATCAGGCGCAACGCTTCCGAGTAATCGGCCACGATGGGCTCGACTCGCAACTCGGGTAATTCTTCCCCTAGGCTGGCCGCCAAGCCTTCGAGAGCGGCCTCGGAAATATCCACCGGCACGTAGGTGAAAGTTGCGTTAGTTTCGAGGAGGTGGCGAAGCAGAATTTTGGTTTTCAGACCGTCGCCGGCCCCTAGCTCTAGCAGAAAAAACGGCTCCTGAGTTGCGGTCGGGCGCAGTGCCGTAGCCAGGGCAGACTGGTGCCGGGTGAAAAGCTGAAACTCGGTGCGCGTGGGGTAGTACTCGGGCAGCGCCATAATCTGCTGAAACAGCCGGCTCCCCTCATCGTCGTAGAAATACATCGACGACAACGTTTTTTGCGGGCGGCGCAACCCTTCGGCTACGTGGCGCTTCAGGTTTTCTAGTTCCTGGTTTTGCGTTTCCGATGGCAGTTCAGAAGGCTGGGATAAGGAGTCGAGAGTGGAAGCAGCAGACACCGAGGCAGAAGAAGACATAGACAGCACGCAAACGATAAGTAAATCAAAACAACAACGGCAGGCTCGCATGGGGCAGCGGCCACTTCCTACCTGAAAACTTATCGGGCCAGGCGGATGCCGGTGAACTGCCAGCGTTTGTCGGCGTGAAAGAAATTACGGTACGTGAGGCGGATATGGCTAGCAGGAGTGGCGCAGGAGCCGCCGCGCAGCACCAATTGGTTGATCATGAACTTACCATTATACTCGCCCAGCGCGCCCGGTGCCCGGTTGTAGCCAGGATACGGGTGATAGGCCGAGTAGGTCCACTCCCAAGCGTCGCCGAGCAATTGGTGGCAGCGGTTCGGGTCGGCGTCGGGGGGGAGGGGCTGGGGGTCGAGGAGGTTGCTTTCGAGGAAGGTGCCGCCCGCGGGGGTAGCTTGGAAGTAGCGGGCCGCCACTTCCCATTCCTGCTCGGAAAGCAAGCGCGCGCCAACCCAAGTGGCATACGCCTGCGCCTCATAGAAACTCACGTGGGTAACCGGGGCCGCCAGATTTACGGGCTGCAAGCCGCGGTGCGTGAAGCGGTGCCACTGGCCGTCTTTCTGCACCCAATACAGCGGCGCTTCCCAGTTCATGCTTTGCACCAAGTCCCAGCCTTCGCCTAGCCAAAACCGAAAGTCGTGGTAGCCGCCCGCCGCCACAAATTCCAGGTATTCGCCGTTGGTTACGAGGCGGTTTTGGATTTCAAAATCAGCGGTAAGCACTTCATGCGCGTTCAACTCGTTGTCGAAGCAAAACCCGGAGCCTTCGTAGCCAATGTGCGAAATACCGCCCGGCACGGGCAGCCAAGAAGCTTTAGGTGGTTCTGAATCATCCGGCGTTGCCTCAGTGCTCTGCCTGGCTTCAGCGTTCTGGAAGTAAGCCGGGGCCAAAGGACTCGTGCTGAGAATGTACTTGATGTCGGTGGCTAGCAACTCCTGGTGTTGCTGCTCGTGCTGCAAACCAAGCTCAAATACTTCGTGGAAAGCGGGCGGCAGCGTATCGGCCAGGGCCAGCAGGTGCGGCATGTGTTGGTCTACGTGGGCGCGGTAGGCGTACACATCGCCCAAAGCGGGGCGCGAAATGGTGCCTCGGTCGGCACGGTTCACGCGGGAGCCCAGCGAGTTATAGTAAGAGTTGAACAGAAATGCGTAGTCGGGATGGTATACCGTGTAGCCGGGCAGGTGTTCTTTCAGCAGAAATGTTTCCCAAAACCAAGTAACGTGGGCCAGGTGCCACTTCGGCGGGCTTACGTCGAGCATGGGCTGCACCACGGTATCCTCGGGTAGCAGCGGGGCACAAAGCAATTCGGTGCGCTCCCGCACTTCCCGAAAGCGTTGCGCTAAAGATAGTCCGGCGGCCACCAACGGGGCAGAGGCAATAGAGAGGGACGACGACATAGCACGAAAAGAAAGAAGAGGCTTGGCAGATAACTGCATTTCTCCCGTTCAGGTTTTGTCGGCGCTGCGTGCTAGCCGAAGTTAAAGCCGCAAGCTCTTCCGTATTTGCCGCAAGCAAGGTCGTGTATATCGCGCAAGCTCTTCCGTAAAAAGCGGTATTTTATATCCCTTTGCCTATTTCTTATTGGATTTAATTAGCCCTAAATCAAGGGTCTGCGTTTCTTGCTTACATAAACCAGTCGCCCTTTCCTTTTCCACAACCCATACATACTAATCTATGCAAAACAATCTTCAACCCACGCCAGTAGCACGTCCGGCAGCCAAAGCTGCTACCACCGATTCCAAGCCAAAGCGTCCGCGGGGCTTTGCGGCCATGGACCCGGAGCAGCAGCGCCGGATTGCCAGTGAAGGCGGACGGGCCTCACACGAGAGCGGGCGTGGCCACCGTTTTACGGCCGAAGAAGCGCGGGCTGCCGGCCGTAAAGGCGGCCAAGCAACGCGCAAAAGTTCAGTAGCTAAAGCATAAGCTGAAGTTGCCGAAGTCTGCTGCCAATCAGGCTCTTGCAAAAAGGCCGCTCCCGGAAGCACTCCGGAAGCGGTCTTTTTGTTTTATTTCGCTGGACTTCAAAGAGGCTTCGCGCTACAGCCTTTGCCCACGTTGAGCAAGCAGATGGTATGAGCTGTAGGGCGGCCACACCGTCTACGCCTTTCAGAATTACGAACGGTTTACCTGGAACTGCCGTACTACCGCCTCATGCTTCAGCTTCGCTATTCGCAGCGCGTTTTGCGCTTCAACTTTCCGGCCCGGACTTCCCGTGGGGCCCTCACCGAGCACGTAGCCTGGTATCTGCACCTCACCGATACCCAACAGCCGGGAATTACGGGCTTAGGCGAAGCGGCTCCCCTGGCCGGCCTTAGCCCCGACCACCGTCCTGATTTTAAAGCCCGGTTGGTTCAACTGTGCACCGATTTCAACAACGCGAAGTTCAGCGCCGATGCGGCACCGGAAGAAGTACTGGCTCTTATCGGGTTGGAGTGGCCAGCCTTACGCTTCGGCCTCGAAACAGCCTTGCTCGACTTGCACCACGGGGGCCGACGTCAACTCTTCAATAACCCATTCAGCCGCGGTGAGGCCGGCGTGCCCATCAACGGCCTGGTTTGGATGGGTGATGCCGCTTTCATGCGGGAGCAAATTCGCAAGAAACTAACCGAAGGCTATTCTTGCTTGAAGCTGAAAATCGGCAGCCTTGATTTTGCCACGGAACTGCAACTGCTGGCCGAAATCAGGGCGGAAGCCGGCCCGGCCGAATTGACGTTGCGGGTTGATGCCAATGGGGCCTTTGCCCCCACCGAGGCCCTGGCCAAGCTGGAACAGTTGGCGCGGTTTCAGTTGCACTCCATCGAGCAGCCCCTGGCGGCCGGTCAGTGGGCGGCTATGGCCGAAGTGTGCCGCCATTCGCCGGTGCCGGTAGCCCTCGATGAAGAGTTGATTGGCCTCACCAATCCCGCTTTGCAAGTAGCTTTGCTCGAGGAAGTACAGCCCGCTTACCTTGTTCTCAAGCCCACGCTGATCGGGGGCCTGGCCGCGGCGGCTTCGTGGTGGCAACTGGCCGAGGACTGGAGCATCAGTTGGTGGCTGACGTCGGCGTTGGAATCAAACATAGCCCTAAATGCCATCAGCCAATTAGCCGGCGAATACGCCCTTCCAAATTTCCCACAAGGTTTGGGCACCGGCCAACTCTACCACAACAACTTGCAGGCGCCGTTGCACATTGAAGACGGCCAGTTGCAGTACACCCCAAACGGCGAGTGGGAACTGCCGACACTTAACGACGAAAGCGGGGGCAGCGTAGAATAGCCTAGTGAAAGCTGAGGTTTGGTCGTGAGGTTGATACTGCTCTTACAAGAATGGCGAAACAGGCGGCTTTTGGCTATATTTCCCATCCCGCCCCGCTCTCCTATGCCCGCCCTCTGGTTCTCTGCGCTTGCTCTGTTGCTCTGCCGCTGCTGGCCGGGCTGGCCATGGTGCCGGCTGTCGGTATTGGTACTGGGGCTGCTACCGGCAGTTGTGCAAGCGCAATCACAAGCTCAAGCAACTAAAGAACAGCTGGCTTTTCGCTTCATAAAGCCTGGACAGCGCAAAATTCGGATGCCCTTCGAGTTTCAGCGCAACCTCATCATCGTGCAGGCCCACCTCAACGGCCAAGGGCCTTATAACTTCCTGCTCGATTCGGGCGTGGGCATTTCCCTCATCACCGACCCCGCGCTGATTGAACCCTTGAAGCTGCGGCGGGGCGTCAACTACAACGTGATGGGGGCCGGCCAGGAAAAGCCGCTGGAAGCTTTCTTTTCCGATAGTGTCAACGTTACAATGCCCGGCATAGTAGCCCCCACCTTGTCTTTTTTGGTGCTCTCTTCCGATGTGCTCAACCTCTCGGGCTACGTAGGCATACCGGTGCACGGCATATTAGGCTACGATGTTTTCAACAGCTTCGTGGTTCAGGTAGAGCCTACCGCCGCGCAGCTTTGGTTTCACGCGCCGGGCACGTTTGAGCCGCCGCGGGGCCGCCGCTGGACCCAGATGCCCCTCGACATTGAGGGCCGCAAGTCCTACCTCAACGTGTCCGTCAGCATCACCGATTCGCTTTCTTTGCCCCTCAAACTTGTGCTCGATACGGGGGCCGGGCACGCTTTGTCGTTGGAAACTTCCTCTGATTCGCGCATGCGGGTGCCCGCCCAGCGGCTGCGCGCCCAGCTGGGGCGCGGCCTGAGTGGGGCCATCAACGGATATCTGGGCCGGGTGCGAAGCATGCAGCTGGGCCGGTACCGGCTCAACTCCCCGCTTACGTCCTTCCCCGATGCCGACAACGGGGCGTTGCGCGCCGAGGTGCCGCGCAACGGCAATATCGGTTTCGAATTGCTGAAACGGTTTGAAGTGATAATCGACTACACGCACAACACGCTTTGGCTGCGCCCCAATGCCTTATTTCGGGACCCATTCGAACACGATATGTGCGGCCTAGAACTGCTGGCATCCGGGCCCGATTACCGCCGCTATTTCGTGCTCCGCCTAGAGCCCAACTCGCCGGCGGCAGCATCGGGCGTGCAGCCCGACGACGAACTGATGTCCATCAACCTGATTCCCGTCCGGGGCATGAGCCTCACGCAAATCAGCCGCATTTTTCATTCCGGCGACGGCAAAACGCTTTTCTTGCTGTTGGAGCGCAACGGTCAGCTCGTTTCAGCCCTTATTCGGTTGAAGCGTCAGATTTAAAGCATAAAGCCCTAATCGTGTGGCTAGGGAGAGGATGCAGCACTTGTGAAAAGTGGTACTATTGAACCGGCCACTAAAATTCTTACATTAGAAGCTGGTCCTAACGGCGCATTTCCTCCCCTTTACTCTGCCAACTCCACCCAATGCCCACGCCCCCCGTGCTGCCGTCGCCCCCTCCCATCCAGGCCAACCAGCACATCTACTCCGATTATTTTCGGGCAGATTTTGTCGAGACCCTCGACCGCAATATTTTGCAGTTGCTCGATAGGGTGTGGTTTCGCTCGCGCCTGATTGGGTTCGAGAACTTTCCGGAGCGGAACAACCCCGAGCGGCCCCTCATCTTCGCTTCCAACCATTCCGGCATGGCTTTCCCCTGGGATGCCATTGTGGCGCTGGCCCATATGTGGCGCACGCTGCCCGGTCAGCGCGGCTTGCCCCGGCCGTTGTCGGCACCACTGCTCTCGCAGTCCACGCTCATGAACCCCTTTCAGGTCAAGGACTTCTGGAAGAAGTGCGGCTGCGTAGATGCCACTACGCTCAACTTCGAGACGATGATGTACTATCAGGACCATAACCTGATGCTTTACCCGGAGGGCGTACCCGGCATCGGCAAGGGGTTCAACAAAAAGTACAAGTTGCAGCGACTGGCCAGCAGCATGGTGCGCCACAGCATTGCCCACCGCACCGACATCATGCCGTTCTACACCATCAACGGCGAATATCTCAATCCGTACGCGTATAGCTGGGAGTGGCTCAACAATTTGAGCAAGAAAATCGGCATCCCGTTCATTCCGTTGGGGCCCATTGTGTTGCTGGTGCTGTTGCAGCCCTGGTCGTTCTACATGGCCTATCCGGCCCAGCTCTCGTACGTGCTGGGCTCGCGCATTCGGCCCTACGAGATGATCGACAAGGACCCCGCCGACCTTACCCGCGAGGATTACACGGCCCTTTCCGAAAAGGTACGGTTGCTGATGCAAGCTGAAATGGAAGGCGCCGTCGCCAAATATGGTCAGCAGCCCTACCGGTGGCGTGAGTTGTGGCAGCGCATGAAAGAAAACTGGCGCTACTTCCCCTTTTTCTTGCCCGTTGCCTGGCCAGCCTTGTTTCGGGAGTTCGAGCGCCTCTACGTGCACGAAGGCCGTCGCGACTTCAAAATGAAGCTCGATAAGCCCGGCGCGTGGCTGCGCATGGTGTGGCGCAACCCGTTCACTATCACATTTTTCATTCCTATTCTAGGCTGGATTCCAATTGCCATCCGAGGCTATAAGGGCCATAACATCGGGGGAAAGAAGTGAAGACAACTCTACTTCGCTTAGGTGTTATTTATTATCAATCAGACCAAGAGGAATTGCAGTAAACCGAAGTGGCCGCGTCATCTAGTTGCTTGGGCGCTGCTGTTTATAGCAAGCATTTAAGTTATTCCAAGAACTGGCTTCTAAACCGATGTCTGTAATTATAAATACGACCTTGTTTTTAAAGCAAGTGTAGAAGTTGAGGTAATTATTGCGAAGAAGCTAATTTATCGGTGAAAGAAATAAACGTGTCCTTATTTATGCTCCAATCTGGGGCAGGTATGTTTCCCCAAGCTTTCGGATTATCCATAAGATTGAAGTAACAAACGCCTATTATTTCTTTATGGTTGTTGATGACGTTAGCAGCATTCTCTAGCCATTTCTTTTGAAAATCAGCTGGCCCTTTTACACCAACTTCAGTTATAAAAATAGGTTTAGCTGCAAATTGCATTCGGTGGTGTTTTCGGGTATAGATGGTAGCAAATGATTCTTGCTTTGCCGGGTCTGTTATATTCTTGTCGGGTAAGCCATAAATTGCTACACTTACGATATCCACAACATCACTGCCTGGCCACCATTCCACTGCGCCCCGGTCGCCAGCTGGTCCCCATATTCTTTTAATGTTTTTAAGACTTTTCGGATAGAAATTCATAAAATATCGAAACGCTTTTATATATAATACTGGGTCCTGGCTTTGCCATGGATAACGATGAATAGGAATTTCCATTTCGTGGCCGAATCTCACATAAATTGTCTGGTCTGTAGTAATTATTTCTTTATAAATAGCTCTAAATTCCTCGTCATAGATTCCGTTAAGTGTATTCGATAATACGCTGGAATCTTTCCTAACCTTTTTATCTTTCCAAAGCTCTACAGTTAAGATGACATCATGATTGCGCGCCGTAACAGCACGGAAGCTTTCGGAAAAGGTGCCATCCTGTATATCTCCCAAGCTGACAAATAAATGTTCTACACGCACTGGCTTAGAGGCGAGGAGTAGCTGTTTTGGATCGAAAACACCAACAATTGGTGTCCCAGCCCGATTCGGGACAAGTGTAGAAGCTTGAGGCGCAGCGCCCAATGTTGTATAGATGGTCTGTGTTTCTTTTTCAATTTTATTGGTGGCAACTGGTAGAAATTCTTTAGCAAGAGTATTTATATTCTTATTTTCAGAGCCTAGAAGCAAGACCGGCTTATCCATAAATCTTGTCCGATGGATTTTTCGCTTGAGCAGGGTCGTCATATCCTTGGTGCGCGGATAGCCAGTTGCCTGAAGCTCAGATTTGCTATTTATTGTTACGCTTATTAAATCAACAACGTCACCGCCAGGCCAGTATTCCTCGGTACCCGGATAACCTGCCGGGCCCCAAACAATTTTAACGTGGGGTGCAAAATCTTTACTTAGCCTCGCAAAACGACGAAAAGCCTCGATATAAACCGTTGAAGACTGATATTGCCAAGGATATAAAACCACTGGAACTTCCATCTCTGGATTCCAGCGTAGATACACCGGTCGTTTTGTTTTTGGTATCGAATTGCAAATAAGTTCGACTCTGTTATCGAAATAACCATTAATAAATCTTTGTAAGATATTTTCTTTGTTAGCGCCTACTGTATTGATGGTTATTAAGTTTATCTTGGCAGGTGATAAACTGGTAAGTACATGCTGAATCGATTCTTTGCTAGTGTATTCAGATAGGTTGATTTTTGTGTGATGAAAATCTACTACTGCTGTATCAGCAAACGTATGTTTACGGTCGAATAAACCTAGTAGGGGTTCTGCGAATTCGTTGCTAATTATAGTATCAGATAAATTCATTACGGAAGATGATTTATAATAGCTCAATCCTACTAGAATAGAGAAGGCAACGAAAAATATAAGTAGGATATAAAAAACAGATCTATTATTCATATGGAAGGTGAGTATTTGACCCAACTACTAATTGGATAGCAAGCAAGTTAGGAGTAGCAGAACGGCAAAGGTAAACTGCGCAGCAAGTTTTCAGACATCACCTAATCAAGCTCATAAAGTGATTTTAATTTAATGGTACTATTCAGTTCATTATACCAGATGGCTGAGGCTATTATCCAACTTGTTGTTATCACAAGCAGAGTTGCTGTACTACCGAGCAGCTGGATTGCCGGAGAGTAGGCTCAGCCTGGTGTTTTTCAAGCAAACTTCAGTGAAATCAGTATCTTACCCTTGCTGCTCTGCGTATTCAACAAGCAGCGGATTTTGTTCGCGGCCTTGTGCCGTTGTTGCTGCCTTGCTCCCCGCCTAAGTTCCCACCTTTGCTTTTCCAATGCCGTCTTCTCAGCATTTGCGGCTCAAGCAGTTTCTGACTGCTGCCACGGGCCCGTTGGCCCGCCGCCGACCCCAACTACCCGCTATTCGGCTGGCCGTAGAAGCGGCTGCGCTCTTCCAATTTGTGCCCTGGAACGTTTTTCTGGAAGACGCCGACGTAGAAGGCATGGCCGCTGAATGGCTCCGGCCCGTTGGCGCGCACCCCCAGCGGGTGCTGCTGTACTTGCACGGCGGGGGCTACGTGATAGGCTCCTTGAACACCCACCGCGCCCTGGTAGGCGCGCTGGCGGAAAGCTGCCAGCTAAACACGCTGGCCATCAACTACCGCAAAGCCCCAGAGTACCCATTCCCCGCCGCGCTCGAAGACGCCCGGCTGGCCTACGACTGGCTACTACACCACGGCTACCAAGCCCAGAATATTATGGTAGCCGGCGATTCGGCGGGCGGAGGCCTTGGGCTGGCGCTGCTGCTGCACCTGCGCGACGCAGGGGTGCCGCTGCCGGCCGCGGCCATAGGGCTTTCCCCCTGGATCGACTTAGCCATGCCTAGCGGGATGCAGCGCCAAGCCTGCCACGAGGAAGCCCGGGTGCTTGAAGCCCTCGAAATGCAAAATTGGGGTGGCTTCTACGCCGCCGATACACCGCATACGCATCCGTTGCTTTCGCCCGTCAGAGGCAAGTTGCACGGTTTGCCACCGCTGCTGGTTCAGATTTCCAATGCCGAAGTGCTGCACGACGACGTGGTGCGGTTCTGCCGCAAAGCTCGGTTAATGGGCGTGCCTATCACGCTGCAAGTGTTTGATGGGTTGGTGCACTGGTGGCACTTGTTTTGGCGTTTCGTGCCTGAAGCCCGGCAGGCAATCAGTCAAGTAGGCGAATTCACCCGAAGCATTTGGGCAACTCCAGGGTCAGACAAGCAGTAAAATAGCTCGTTTATAAAATAGTAGTCAACTGCTTAAGGCCTTGCTATAAGAAGGTTGACAAAAGCCAGTAGACAACAAACTCGTTACGAAAAGCTGTTCGCCCATGATTAATTTGTTTTCAGGGCCATCTATATAGTCACCATTTTGTAGGTTTACGTAGAATAGTCGGCTTGCATACTAATTTTCCCGGTCAGCGAGTCCGCAGGGCCGGTTTTACTTCTCTCACTCTCTTTTTAATCACTCAGCTTTATGGAAGATTTGTTTAAGAAGTTCATCAACGCGGGCATTGGCTTCGTTTCCCTCACTACTGACCGGGTGCAAAAAACCATTGATACGCTGGTGCAAGAAAGCAAGCTCTCAGAGCAGGAGGGAGCTAAAATCATGGATGAGCTGAAGCAAAATGGCGAAACCAAGCGCAAGGAGTTGGAAAAGCAAGTGCAGAGCATTGCTTCGCGCGTAATGAAAACGGTTGGCGTAGCCCCCAATTCCGAGGTAGAAGAGCTGAAGCGCACCGTAAAAGGCGGCAGTAAGCCCGCCCCCGCCGCCCCCAAGGCTGCCGCTCCGAAAGCCGCCCCAAAAGCTGGTAAGCCCACGGTTAATTCCACCGTTGGGTACACAAATGTGAGCAGCGCCGAGGGTGCTGCCGCAGCAGCTCAAAAGACCGTGACCAACCCCGCTACCAGCAGCAAGGGCAGCAAAGTGAAAAGCGCCGGCAGCAAGAGCAACCCGAATAGCAAAGAGGAAAAGGCGAACATCCAAGCCGCCAAAAAAGCTATTTCGCCTAACGACAACACCTCTAGCACCGGCAGCACCTTGTCGTAACGTAGCGCTGTTGAAGCCAAGAAACCCCGTTCGGATTGCCCGTACGGGGTTTTCTGTATTCTTACGCGGTTATTGAAATAGGCATTTGCTGATCTTGCCACGATAAGCCGAAGCTATGCTGCCTGATGTGGAGTTGAGTGTGATACAGGCCGTTTGCGTCCGCGCCCTATTCTGAGTGTTTGTAGAACGAGGCATTTGGTTGTCTCTAAAGCAATGCTAAGCCTTAAAGGAATCTTACAAAATGCCAGCGCGTTTTGCCATGTTGCTGCTAGCTTGCAGCGAAGGGCATGAACCGAGCAGCTTCCATTGCTTATTAATGAATGGCAAATTGAATCTGGCCGGAATGGTTGACGTCCTCAATAGCCCGTTTATCTGATGCTTGATGTTTAAAAACACGATTTCCAACCTGACCCGCATCCGGCAGGTAGCGGAGGTGCTGATTCGCTACGGCTTCGAGGATGCTGTGACCAGCACGCCCCTGCGGCGGCTGGTGTCCAAAAGCCGGCGTGTTTCGTGGCAGGAGGGCGAGCAGGCCGTGTTTGAAACCACGCGTTGGCAGCGGATTCGGATGATTATCGAGGAACTGGGCCCTACGTTCATCAAGCTGGCGCAGGCCATGAGCAACCGCGCCGACTTGCTGCCCCAGCCGCTGATCGACGAGTTCGAAAAGCTGCAAAGCAACGTGCCACCTTTCGATGTGCCAGTGGCCAAAGGCATCATTGAGCGGGAAATGGGTCGTCCGCTCGATGAAGTATTTTCCGAGTTCGACGACGTACCCTTGGGGTCGGCCAGTATCGGGCAGGTGCACCGGGCACGGCTGCTTTCGGGCGAGGAAGTGGTAGTGAAAGTGCAGCGGCCGGGCGTACAGGAAAAAGTGCGCTCCGACCTGGCCTTGCTGCACGAACTGGTTCGGCTCACGGGCAACTTCTTGCGCAAACAGGGCTTAAGCAATCCGCAGGATGTGGTAGACGCCTTCGAGCGCAGCATGACCAAAGAGTTGGATTACACGTCCGAAGCCCGGAGCATGGAACAGTTCCGCTCGCTCTATGAAACCTACGAGACCTTCTATATTCCCAAACCATACCGCGACATCAGCACGTCCCGGATTCTGGTGATTGAGTTTGTCAGTGGCTGCAAAATCACCGACAAGGCGCAACTGCTGGAATGGGGCCTAAGTCCGGAGAAAGTGGCCGAAACCGGCATGGACATCTACCTGACCCAGATATTCGAGTTCGGTATGTTCCACGCCGACCCGCACCCCGGCAACGTGCTGGTCCGCCCCGATGGTACGCTGGTGCTCATCGATTTCGGGATGGTAGGCAAAATGAGCAAGCAGCAGAAGTACGCTTTTGCGGGCGTATTTATCGGCATGGCCCGGCAGGACCCCCGCGGCATGGCCCTGAGCTTCCGCCGGCTGGCCATCACCTCCGACATCCAAGACATGCGTGCCTTCGAGGCTTCGTTGGGCGAACTGATTGAGGATTTTGCCAGCCTCGATGTCAAAGACATGAGCATGTCGGACTTGGCGGAGGCACTGCAAGGCGTTATTTATACCTACAAGCTGCAAGTGCCCGGCGCGGTGTTCTTGATCCTTAGGGCCTTGGTAATTCTGGAAGGTATCGGGAAGGTGTTGCACCCGCGCTTCAACACGTTCGAGTTTGTGCGGCCCTACGGTGCACGCATCGTGGCCGAGCAATATTCGGCCGAAAACATCCTCAGCGAAGCCGAGTATACGGGCACGCAGCTATTGGCGCTTATTCAAACGCTGCCCTCCGATATACGCCAGATTGTGCGCAAAATTTCGCGCGGCGACTTGCGGGTGCGCGTCGAGCTAAGCGGCTATATGCTGTTGCTGCGCAAAGCCGATCAACTGGTAAGCCGCGCCATTCTGGCCGCAATAGCTGTGGCTGCAATTTTGTTTGCGGGCTTGAGCTTACTGGGTACGTACCCAAGTGGCCAGATGCCCTACTATCGGGGCTTGCCCGTCGTGACGTGGTATAGCCTAGGCGTAGCCGCGTTTCTGCTGCTGATTCTGTTTATTCTGGGCTCGAAGAAAGAGCGTCAGGAGTAGTGCCAGGGGTGGTATTTCGGAAACCAGTGTGGGTAAGACAAGCGCAAATGGGCTATAAGCGCACAAGCCAACCTGCGCAGTTGACGCAGATTGGCTTCTGAGGGAACGGAAATAATTAGAACGCCTCTACTTCCTTTGGTGGCTTAATTTACAACCATAGTCATGATGGAATGAGGACGGCTGGTGGCTTGGGTAGCTTGGCCTTTGATCCAGAGCTGGAACGGCTGTTCTTTTTCGCTGCTGTTGAGCA
>NZ_CAXTBM010000003.1:61989-155974 GCF_964242765.1 uncultured Hymenobacter sp. | reverse complement strand
GGCTTGATGCTGGTGGTCATGGGCCTTAGCCGATTGGCGGGCAAGGAGCCGTTGGGCTTCAAGCTGCGCACTACTTCAGAGCATCGGGTGGCGTATACCGTGGGGCTGGTGCACGGCCTGGCCGGCAGTGGGGCGCTGGTGCTGCTGGTAATGAGCGAAATCCGCAGTCCGCTGCTGGGCGTGCTGTATTTGCTGGTGTTTGGGGTCGGCTCCATCCTGGGTATGTTTGGCGTGGCAGGGTTGCTAAGCATACCGTACACGCCCCGCATGCGCCTGAGCCGCCACCTACGCCTGGCTACCGGCATCGTCTCGTCACTGGTCTGTATCCTGTACGGCGGCTGGATGATTTACGTGAATGTTTAGCTGAATTGTGGATTGCGAAGAGTTGACTGTT
Source organism: uncultured Hymenobacter sp. (assembly GCF_964242765.1). NCBI lineage: Bacteria > Pseudomonadati > Bacteroidota > Cytophagia > Cytophagales > Hymenobacteraceae > Hymenobacter > uncultured Hymenobacter sp. The sequence goes on along the minus strand of NZ_CAXTBM010000003.1, from coordinate 155,580 downwards.
AGCCGTTCAACAGTCAACTCTCCGCAATCCACAATTCAACCATCAACAATTTAACAAGCAGCAACCAACCATGCACCTTTCGCCCAAAGACCTCGACAAGCTGGTACTGCACCAAGCCGGTTTTGTAGCCCAGAAGCGCTACGCCCGCGGCCTGCAACTCAACTACCCCGAAGCCATGGCCCTCCTTGCCACGCAGCTCCTCGAGTTTATCCGCGACGGCGAGCGGGTGGCGGTGCTCATGGACAAGGGCAAGCAGCTCCTGGGGCTGAATGACGTGCTGCCCGGTGTGGCCGACATGATAGCCGAAGTGCAGGTGGAAGGCACCTTCCCCGATGGCACCAAGCTGGTAACGGTGCACCATCCCATCTGCCGCGAGTTGGGCAACCCGGAGCTGGCTCTCTACGCCTCCGGCCTCACCCGCGCCGCCGAGAAGCTGGTCGTCGACAACGTGTTGCATCCCAACCCCGGCGAATACCAATTAGCCTCGGAAGACCTTATCCTCAACGCTGACCGCACCACCGTAGAGCTGGACGTGACCAATAGGGGCGACCGGCCGGTGCAAGTCGGCTCGCACTACCCGTTCTTCGAAACCAACGCCGCCCTGCAATTCGACCGGGCGCTGGCTTACGGTTTCCGCCTTAACATCCCCGCCGGCACGGCCGTCCGCTTCGAGCCCGGCGAACGGAAACGAGTGACGCTGGTAGCCCTGGCCGGCGAGCGTATCGTGTACGGCGGCAACGGCTGGATTGACGGGAAACTGGATGAGGACGTAAGAAGAAGTAATGCCTTAGAAAGACTTTCCAGCTAATCTAGAGCGTCAATATCTACTGACACTCTTTTCACTATGAGAAATTTAATTAGGAAAACAGGAGATTATGTAAATAAGATAACTGAATCTCTTAGCAGCTTAGTAGTAGGCTCTTTTATCCTAGCTGTCATCATAATTGCCACCATTATTTTCTTGCCTTTTCTGCCATTTGTTTTAATCTCATCGCATTTCTCTAATAAGAGATTTCAAGAGGAATACAACCTGTACTTGCAGCAAATAGATGGGATGTGCTTTTTCTTTTATAACAACCGCAAAAGTAGCGTCGCATTTGCGCGTGAAATAATAATCCCAGAGTTGGATCCTACCGTTCGGAGGATTTTTGTGGAAGGTTCGAGAATTACTGTTAAAGACGAGCAAAAATTTATATCCCATATGCTTACAGGTGTCAAGGACCGGAAAGGCTTTCCTTATTTAATAAAAGTTGTGGATGGACAAGTCTTGGACTGTTCAGTGAACCATCAATTCTACAACACGATAACTGGCCGCAAGCCGATAGCGCCACTCCTAGCCCAAATCAATTCTTTCTATACTTCCCTCCCTTTCATTTCCTAAATCTGGCCTATGAGCTTACCCATCAACCGGCAGGCGTACGCCGATATGTACGGCCCCACCACCGGCGACAAAGTGCGCCTCGGCGACACGGATTTGCTGATTGAAGTCGAGCAGGACTACACCGTGTACGGCGAGGAATGCAAGTTTGGGGGCGGCAAGGTGCTGCGCGACGGCATGGGCCAAGCGGCCGGCATCGCGCAAGCCGAGGCGCTGGATTTGCTGATTACCAACGCGCTGGTCGTGGACTACACGGGTATCTACAAGGCTGACATTGGCATCAAGAACGGGCGGATTGTGGGCATTGGCAAGGCCGGCAACCCGCACATTATGCCCGGCGTGACGCCCGGCATGGTGGTGGGCGTGACAACGGAAGTCGTGGCCGGCGAAAACCGGATTCTGACGGCCGGGGCCATTGATTGCCACATTCACTTCATTAGTCCGCAGCAGATACCGGAGGCATTGGCCTCGGGCATCACGACGATGGTAGGCGGCGGTACGGGGCCGGCAGCGGGCACCACGGCTACCACCTGCACGCCGGGCGCGTTCTACCTGGAAATGATGCTGCGCGCTACGGAGGCGTACCCGCTGAACTTTGGCTTCCTGGGCAAAGGCAACACCTCCCGCCCCGAAGGTTTAATTGAGCAGGTGGAAGCCGGGGCGCTGGGCTTCAAGCTGCACGAAGACTGGGGCACCACGCCCGCCGCCATCGACCAATGCCTAACCATTGCCGAGTTATACGACGTGCAGGTGTGCATCCACACCGATACGCTCAACGAAAGCGGCTTCGTGGAAACCAGCACTGCCGCTTTCAAGGGCCGCACCATCCACGCCTACCACACCGAAGGCGCCGGCGGCGGCCACGCCCCCGACATCATCAAGATCTGCGGCGAACCGAACGTTATTCCCTCGTCCACCAACCCCACCCGGCCCTTCACCGTCAACACCATCGACGAGCACCTCGACATGCTCATGGTGTGCCATCACCTCGACCGCAACATCCCCGAGGACGTGGCCTTTGCCGAAAGCCGCATTCGGGGCGAAACCATTGCCGCCGAGGATATTCTGCACGATATGGGCGCGCTCAGCATCATTTCCTCCGACTCGCAGGCCATGGGCCGGGTGGGCGAAGTGCTAACCCGGACCTGGCAAACCGCTCACAAAATGGCCCAGCAGCGCGGCCCCCTCCCCGAAGATGCCGGCCGTGGCGCCGATAATTTTCGAGTGAAGCGCTACGTGGCCAAGTACACCATCAACCCCGCCCGCGCCCACGGTTTTGCCGAGGAAGTAGGCTCCGTGGAGCTAGGCAAACTAGCCGATCTGGTGCTGTGGAAGCCGCAGTTTTTTGGTGCCCGCCCGGAAATGATTATCAAAGGCGGCGTCATTGTGCAGTCGCAGATGGGCGACGCCAATGCGTCCATCCCAACGCCGCAGCCGGCCTTCTCGCGGCCGATGTTTGGCTCGCTCGGTTCGGCCATCGGGGCTACGTCGATGGTATTCGTCTCGCAGGCGTCGGTGGCGCACGTGCAGGCCACCTACGGCCTCAGCAAGCAGGTAGTAGCCGTGCGCAACTGCCGCACCGTGACCAAGAAAGATATGGCCCTCAACGATTATCTGCCCAACATCGAAGTCGACCCCGAAACCTACCGCGTGACCGTGGATGGCGTGCATTTGACGTGCGAGCCCGCCACCAAGCTGCCGCTGGCGCAGCTGTATAATCTGTTTTAACAATTCACCTCATTCTCCGAAAAGGAGAGGAGAGTTGAACGATTTAATAATCACTCACTGAAATTTGTCTGTGCCTTCTTGGCTCCGCCTCTCTGAAGGAGAGGGGGCTGGGGGTGAGGCCCCACGTCAGAACCTTATGCAATTCGTTCGGCTGTTGCACCTTGTAGACTCTGCTCTGCCGACGGGCTCGTTTGCCTACTCCTATGGGTTGGAAAGCAGCTTCACGTTCGGGTTGATTAAGACGCCCGCTGATTTCCGCCAGCATCTGTATGCGTATTTGCAGCAGGCGGCGAGTTTGGAGTTACCGTTTATGTACTCCTGTTTTACCTTGCCGGCGCTAGGCGACGAGTTGCACCAGTTGGCCGAAGAGTACGACGCCCAGTTGCTGGTGCCCGCGCTGCACCGGGCCAGCGTGACGCAGGGAAAAACGTGGCTGAAACTGCTAACGACTTTTTACCCCGCTGCGGGCCTGACTGACCTCCGGGCCTGGTTTGTCGCGCGGCAATTGCCGCTACACTTCACCCTCAGCTTTACGCTGGCGCTGAAACAAGCCGGCTTTCCACTGCCCGATTTGCAAGCGGTGTACCTGCACATGGCCCTGCGCGACCAGCTTAGCGCCGCCATCCGGTTGGGCTTCCTGGGCCCCTTGGAAGGCCACCGCCTGCAACATGATTTCTACGCGGTGTTCGAGCATTTGCTTGCTTGCTTTGCCCATCTGTCCTACAAAGAAGCGTCCCGTTCGGCTTTCCTGCTGGATGCCGCGCAGATGTTACACGAAGACGTTTACTCGAAGCTCTTTCAGAATTAGCTTGCCGCTACACGAACCATGTAGAGACGCGACACTTCGCGTCTCGTCGTTGAACGACCTAATCCATGTGGCTTGAACAACCTCAGCAACGGCAAGACGCGAAGTGTCGCGTCTCTACATGGTTCTAAACCTGTATTATGTTGGCTGGCTCAGCATGATACCTTTTTTATTGGCTTTTTACCACTTCACAAACCTACTTAACGATGGCTTTCGCTGATAAACTTGCGCTGCTGCTACACGGCCACACCCACGAGGCAATGGAGTCGCCGGGCGACTTCACCGAGCGCCAAACGCGGCGGCTTCCCTCCTACCGCAACTTTCGCAAGCGCGCCTTCACCGTGGGCATCGGGGGGCCGGTGGGCACCGGCAAAACGGCGTTGCTCAAAGCGCTGTGCGAGCGGTTGCGCAATGAATATGAGCTAGGCGTAGTCACCAACGACATTTTCACCCGCGAAGACGCCGAATTTCTGATTCGGAACAGTGCCTTGAGCGCCGACCGCATTGTGGGGGTGGAAACCGGTGGATGCCCGCACGCGGCTATTCGGGAAGATATTTCCGTGAATATGGACGCGCTGGAAGGCCTGATGGTACGCTTCCCAACCCTGGATCTGCTGTTCGTGGAAAGCGGCGGCGACAACCTGGCCGCTCACTTCAGCCGCGAGCTAGTGGACTATTCCATTTACGTTATCGACGTATCGGGGGGCGACAAAATTCCGCGCAAAGGTGGCCCCGGCATCACTCAATCCGACCTGTTGGTTATCAACAAAATCGACCTCAAAGACCTGATCCGCGCCGACCTGGGCGTAATGGAGCGCGACTCGCACCGGATGCGTGGCGAAGGCCCCTTCCTCTTTGCCCGTGCCCTCGACGGCTTCGGCCTCGACGAAATCATCGACCACATCCACGCCGCCAAGGCTCGGGCTTTCGCGGCAGTAAGCGAGGACCGGCGGCCTCGGTAGCACGCCACGCGTCCGGTTGACGCTACTCAGTATTTACGCGCCAAAGGGTTATAGCCAAAAAATTCTTTTCCGGCCAATGCCTGAAGCACTTGCGCACACAGCGGCTGCAAGGCCTGCCGGCTGTGGGCCGCGGCCCGGAGCACGACCACGTCCTCTTTGGCCTGCGTTACCGAAACCAAGCACTCGTGGCTGCTCAGGTCGAATTGGGGAGTGTCGGGAATGGACAATTTGAATTGCTGGAACTGTTGCGCGAGGCCAACGAACCGAGGGTCGTGGGGGTTGCCGATTAGGTAGAGGGAAAGCACGGTTTGGTGGGCGCCGAAGTTGGGGGGGGCGGTGGCAACCTGCTCTTGCGGCTTAAAGGAAAACCGGTCGAGGAGCACGAGGCGGCCCTGGCGGCGCACGTGCAGCTCCGAGAAAAACGAGTGAAACTCGAACTTCTCGCCGGTATCCATGCGGCCGGAGTGCAGCCAGTCGGCCACTACCAGCAGAGAGTCGGGGGCCAGGTGCCAGTGCTGAAGCTGGCGGTAGCGGCTGCCGGCTTGTGGCACTACGGGGTCCGGAAGCACCACGGCGAGGGCACCCGCGGCCAGTTCGCCGGCCAGGTGCTGCTCGGCTACTTGCCCATCAACGGACTTGAAGATTTTGGTGTTGGATTGGGAGCTAAGGAAAAGCTGCGTGCGCGCGCCGCCTTTGAGGCGTAGCCGGATCGTGTCGCCGGCGACCATGCCGCCGCCGTAGCTGGAAAGTACCACGTGGCAGGAACCAGCTGGGGCGGCGGGATTAAGAATCTTCAGCGGCTGCAAGTTGCGGCAGGTAATCAGCCGCGACCGGCCTTGCACTTGCGCCACTTCCAACTCACTCCAATCAGGGACTACTGGCATTCCGAGGAGGTTAGGTTGCAATATAGCAGACAACAACAGCGCTTTTCACGCTGCCGTTTCCACCAAGCTCAGCGCATAGCAACCGTAGGAGCTTCGTTTCGACTAACCAAACGACTCTTGGCTTTGCCTATCTTCAGTTCGCGTAAAGGCGTCGGCGGCGGTAGCGCGAAGCCTGAGCTTCGCGTGTCGTTGAACGGTGTCGTTGCTACGTAAGCAGTGCCAGTCGTGCTACGATACGCGAAGCGCAGGCTTCGCGCTACAGCCTCCGACGCCTTTCTACCTCGTTTTTCTTGCCACTGCCTGACTTGGCTGATTTAACTTATTCCGCTTTGCCATGAGCTATACTGTAGGGCATCCCGGTTCAACACAAGCTGTTGCTAGTGGCGACGCTGCACGCCCATAAAACATTCGAGGGTCCAACTCGTCCTTGGTAGTACCCGCTAACGAGGTTTAATCAAGCTTCTTCCCCGTTGTTTCAAGTTCATGAGCACACCACCTGCCCAACCCATCAACACCTACGACACCAGCGGCTTCCTGAAGCATTTTATGCAGGACACTTCCACTTTCGGCCAGCTGCTGCGGGCGGGGTCAGAATGGTTTTTTATCGTGGCGGTGGAGCAGATGTACGTGCACTTCACGGAAGCTATTCCCCCCTCGCGCGCCACGGCCCACAGTTGTATCTACCTGACTTCGGGCACGGCGCGCATGCGTATCGGCAACGAAACGTATACCATTCAACCGCACGAAGTGCTGGTGGTGCGGGCCGGGCAGGTGTACTCTTTTCAGCCCGGTGATAAGAACACCGGGTTTCTGCTGCACTTTCACGACGATATGCTCTTCGGCAAAACCGGCAATTCGGACGCGTCAGCCCCCTTTGAGCTATTGCAGTTTTGGGGCCGGCCGCATATTGAACTAGACCTTGAAACAGCGGGCTTCGTCGAGAACTTGTTGCGGCGCTTGCTCGTCGAATTCAACACCCACGAGCTGCATTACCCCGACATCCTGCGCGCTTACCTGCTGACCCTGCTCCACGAGCTGAGCCGAGCCTACGCCGCGGCCCCTACGCCGCCGCAATCCACGGCGCTGACTATCACCAACCGCTTCAAGCAGTTGGTTGCTACTTCACTGAAGTCCACGCACTCGATCAGCGAATACGCCAACCTGCTGCACATCACGCCCAACCACCTCACCAAGTCGGTGCGTACCGTCACGGGCAAGTCGCCGACGAAGTGGCTAGAGGAAACCATTGTGTTGGAAGCCAAGGCCCTGCTTTTTCAGAGCACGCTGTCAGTGAGCGAAATTGCCAGCGAAGTTGGCGTGGCGGACCCTTCGTATTTCAGTCGGCTGTTCAAGAAACACGCCGGGGTGTCGCCGCTGGCATTTCGCCGAATGATTGGTACGTCCTGATTCCGGCTTTATCTGTACTAACGGGATTTCAAGCTGGCCTCGACCTTTGCATCATCACCCCCGCAAAGCCTCATGCCTTCCGCACCAAATTCATTGTTTCGATCTTCCATTGCCCTAGTTCCCTACTTGCCTCTTGGTTTAACGGAATGCGCCTGCACGCATAGGCCAGGCAACAGCCACCCCACTTTCTAACGGCTATGTATTCTCCCTTGCTATTTCTGCACTCGTTGGGCAGATGGGCGGTGCTAGGCGGACTCTTATACGGTATCGGGAGGGGTTATCAAGGCTGGTTGGGCCGCAAGCCCTTCACCCCCCACGACGATACCACCCGGCACACCGTGGCCACGGTTGCGCATGTGCAGCTCGTGCTTGGCTACGCCTTGTACTTTACTAGTCCGCTGCTGCGCGCCTTCCACCTGCGGGATGCCGTGCACGAACCCGGCACGCTGTTCTTTGGCGTGCAGCACGTAGCCGCCATGACCGTGGCCATTCTGGTGCTCACCGTCGGCTCGGCCTTAGCCAAGCGCCAACCTACTAGCCAAGCGAAGTTTCGCAGCATGGCGCTGTGGTTTACGGCGGCGCTGCTGCTTGTTTTGCTGGCTGTTCCCTGGCCTTTTTCGCCTTTCGCCAGCCGCCCGTATTTCCGCCTACCCTTCTAACGACACCGATGTTGAAATCCCCCATTGGCCGCCTTCGTCTGCTCGGACTACTGGAAGGCGCTTCCTTGCTGCTTTTAATTGGAGTAGCCGTTCCGTTTAAGTATCTGTATGGCAACCCAAGTTTGGTTCGTGCCTTGGGGCCCGTACATGGTCTGCTGTTCTTGCTTTTTGTGCTGAATACGCTGCGCGTGGGCGTGGAATACCAGTGGCGCTTCTCTACTACTTGGAAAGTGCTGCTGGCCTGCCTCCTTCCCTTCGGCACGTTCTACGTTGACCGCAAGATTCTAGCCCCCATGCAAAAGCAAGAAATAAAGTCCTAACAAACAAGCAAACTACCGCCGCGCATCGCCTAGCCGCAGCCGTTACCCCAGAGTGCGAAAGGCTCTACTGGGTTTTGCCGGAACAGTGAAAAAAATACCGGTGGTTGTTCCGAGCGAAGCGAGAAACCCAGCTTTTCGGCTGGCGCTACGTCTTAGCTTTCTCGCTTCACTCGAAACAACCACCTGGGTCTAGCACGCATGGGCCAAGAAAAACCAAGCTGCCCGATGCCATTGAAGCCTACTGTAGGTTTCGTTGGCATCGGGCAGCTTGGTTGAGAGCGTATAAGGCTGGGGCAGCACTGCGGCGAGCTCCCGACCAGACTACCCTAGTTTTTCTTGGAAGAACGCTAGCGTCAGGGCCCAGGCCTCGGCGGCAGCATCGGCGTTGTAACTCGGGCGTTCGTCGCAGTGGAAACCGTGGTCGGCGTAAGAAATGACGGTGTTGATGTAAGGCTTCCCGGCGGCGTCCAGAGCTTCGGTTACTTCCGTGATGTGCGCTTTGCTGATGTGCTGGTCGAGGCCGCCCCAAAAGAAGAGGTGCGGCGCGTGCAAGTCGGCGGCGCGGTCTTTGAGTTGCTGCGTGCCGCCTCCGTAGTACGAAACGGCCGCCGACAGTGGCAGCACGGCATTAGCCAAAAACGATACTCGCCCACCCAAGCAAAACCCGATGCTCCCGATTTTGTCGGTTACGTTGTCTTGGGCTTGCAGCCAGCCATAAGCCGCCTGCAAATCGGCGGTCAGCCTTTCGGGCGTGATGGCCTGGAAATGCGGGGCGGCGCTGGGAAAGTCGTTGTAGGGAATTTCCAGGCCCGGCGCGGCGGAGCGGTGAAATAGTTCGGGGGCAATAACCACGTAACCCGCCGCGGCCAGCCGGTCGGCCACGCTGCGAATGTGGCCGTTCACTCCAAAGGCTTCCTGTAGCAGAATGATGCCTGGGTGCAAACCATCGGCAGTTGGGAAAGCGGTATAGGCGTTTAACTCGGTGTTGTCGGTTGCTTGCAGAACAACGGCGTTGGGGTAGCTCATGGGGCTTGTAAAGGAGTTACGAGTAAGCCCTCAGAAGCCGATGAGTCAACGTTTTGTTTTGTATCCGGAGTGGTCGAAGTTGCTCGTTTCTGTAATAACCTCACAATCAAACCCGTCCAGCCGGTTTGGTGGTTGGCGCCTAAGCCGTGGCCGTCTTCGCCATGAAAATACTCGTGGAAAAGCAAGTAGTCCTTGAAATGGGGGTCGGTTTGAAGCAACTCATAGTCGCCGAAGGCGGGGCGGCGGCCGTCAGGACCTTTCAGCAGCAGTTTAGATAGGCGGTCGGCTAGGGCCAAGGCCACCTCGTTGAGATTTATCTTGTTGCCCGAACCAGTTGGGTACTCCACCAGGAGCGAGTCGCCATAGTACGAGTGGAACCGCTGCAACGACTCGATGATGAGGTAGTTGATGGGAAACCAGATCGGGCCACGCCAGTTGCTGTTGCCCCCAAACATGCTGGATTCCGCCTCACCGGGCACGTACGAAACCGAGAAATCTGCTTCTTCCGTACTGAATACATACGGGTGTTCCAGGTGATAGCGCGACATAGCGCGGATACCAAATTCCGACAGAAACTCGTTTTCGTCGAGCATCCGGGTAAGCAGCTTGGTTAGGCGCTGACGGCGCAGCAAACCAACCAGGTGGCGGGTATCCCGGCCTGGTTCTTCCCACCGGGCCACTAGCTTAGCCAGGTGCGGTCGGTGGGCAAGCAACCAGGTGGCCCGGGCCGTAAATTCGGGCATGGAATTCAATAGTTCCTGATCTACCACCTCCACCGCGAACAGCGGAATCAACCCCACAATCGAACGGACTTTCAGCTTGGTACGCTCTTCGTCGGGGGTGTGCAGCACGTCGTAGTAGAACTCGTCTTCCTCGTCCCAGAGGTTGAAAACACCATCGCCGCCGCGGGTCATGGCATCCGCGATGTAGAGGAAGTGCTCGAAGAACTTGCTGGCTATTTCCTGGTACACTGAGTTGGTTTTGGCCAGTTCCAGGGCCATACGCATCATGTTCAAGGCAAACATGGCCATCCAACTCGTTCCGTCCGACTGCTCGATGTGGCCGCCGGTGGGCAGTGGGGCACTTCTATCGAACACCCCAATATTATCGAGCCCCAGGAAGCCGCCTTCAAAGATGTTGCGGTTGCTATGGTCTTTGCGGTTCACCCACCACGTGAAGTTCAAAGCCAGTTTGTGAAACACCGACTCCAAGAAGTAGGTGTCGCCTTTGTCGCCCCTCAGCTTTTTGTCCATTTGGAAAACGCGCCAAGTGGCCCAGGCATGCACCGGGGGATTCACGTCGCTCAGGTTCCACTCGTAGGCGGGTAGCTGGCCGCTCGGATGCAGGTAGGAGTCGCGCGTGAGCAAGCGCAACTGCGTTTTAGCAAATTCGGTGTCCACCGTTGCCAGCGGAATGCAGTGGAAAGCCAAATCCCAGGCGGCATACCACGGATACTCCCACTTGTCGGGCATCGAGATGATGTCGGCGTTGTGGAGGTGGCGCCACTGCCGGTTACGGCCTTTGCGACGTTCGGGCGGAGGCATGAGCATGGCCGGGTCGCCTTCTAGCCACTGGGTCACGTCGTAGTAATAAAACTGTTTGCTCCAGAGCATGCCCGCGAAAGCCTGGCGCTGCACGTTGCGGGCGTCAGGATCCGTTACATTTTCCTGAATGCAGTTGTAGAACTCGTCGGCTTCGTGGCGGCGGGTTGCGAACAGGTGGTCGAAATCAGCAAATGGGGCGGCATGCTTGGGGGCGCTCAGCCGCAGTCGTACTACCCGCGTGAGGCCCGGCGCGACGCGCAGCTTGTACTGCGCGGCCAGCTTGGTACCCTGCTGGTCGGTATTGAGCGCCTCAACGTTGCCTTCCACTACGTAATCATTGATGCCATCTTTGAAGTGTCGGCCTTCGGCCGGCAACCCGTAGAGCTTGGCGCCGTTGGTGCTGTTTTCGCAAAAAAGTAGTTGGGGGTCCTGGTCGCAGTAAAGTTGATAAGTGCCCAGCGTTTTGTGTTCGATCTGTACGGTCCCGGGCTGCGTTTCCCGCATTTCCGGCCGGTAGTCGTCGTAGCCCCAGCTCCAGGTGTTGCGGAACCAGAGCTGCGGCAGCACCTGCAAACGAGCCGTTTCCGGGCCCCGGTTGTGCACCGTTATTTGAATCAGAATGTCATCGGGGCCGGCTTTAGCGTATTCCACAAACACGTCGAAGTAACGCCCATCGTCGAAAACACCGGTGTCAAGCAACTCGAATTCGGGCTCTTCGCGGGTGCGGCGGGCGTTTTCGGCTATCAGCTCCTCGTACGGAAACTCCCGCTGCGGATACTTGTAGAGCATCTTCATGTAGGAGTGCGTAGGCGTACTATCTAGGTAATAGTAGTGCTCCTTCACGTCTTCGCCGTGGTTGCCCTGGTAGTTGTTCAGGCCAAATAGCCGCTCCTTGATGATATGGTCTCGGCCGTTCCATACGCCCACTGAAAAGCAAAGCAATTGCTGGTCGTCGGAGATACCGGCTAGGCCTTCTTCGCCCCAGCGGTAGGCGTAGCTGCGGGCCATGTCGTGACTGATGAAACCCCAGGCATTGCCCTCGGCGCTGTAGTCTTCGCGTACCGTGCCCCACTGTCTTTCGGTGAGGTAAGGTCCGAACTGTTTCCAAAAAGTATTCTGCGCGTTATCGCCCGCCAGACGTAATTGTTCCTGCGTCATATGTAGTAACTCTGAGCTTCAAAGGTACGCGCAACAACGTTAGGCGTTCGGACGAGCTTGGGTTTTTGTGGTAAAACGGGGAGGAAGAACAGGCTGTTTATATCGAGGTCTTCATGTTTTTTTAGCTACTCGCAACCTCATAAAAGTGAAAAGCCGCTACTCAATTGAGTAGCGGCTTTTACTAACTACAAACCACAAGTGTCGAGCAATTACATTTCAAGCAACTGCTTATCTATCAGTTGTTTGTCAACTCTTGAAACGCCTGCAATAACCATTGCTGTTGCTTTGCCACATCGAAGCTAAGCTGCCTTAATTTTTCACAAAACGACGGGTCTGCGGCTGGCTGTTCTCACCGATAACTTTTAGTACGTACGTTCCCTTGGGTAGTCCGCTCACATCAAGTGTGGTGCCCAAAGCGCCGTCCAAGGTCTTGGTCATTATTAGGCTGCCGATGGCAGAGTAGACGGTTACCTGGCCTTTTTGTAGAGGAGCAGTTAGCGTTAGATGCAGCTCACTTGAAGCGGGGTTCGGGTGCAGCGTCAGCTCAAACACGCCCTTTGTAGGATTGAACGATACTACCTGTATCGGGGTGTAGTTAGTCGAACCGTCCAGGTCCAGTTGCTTGAGGCGGTAGTAGAGCATTGGGGCTACCGCGGCGGCTTTGGCATCAACGAAGCTGTACTGCTGCCGGCTGGTGCTATTGCCACGACCATCCACCATCCCAATTTTCTCGAAGTGACGGCCATCGATAGAACGCTCCACTTCAAAACCCACGTTGTTTTTCTCGGTTGCCGTAGCCCAGCTTAGTTGCGCGTCGCGGCCTTTGGCTACGGCTTCGAAGCTAATCAAGGTGACGGGCAGCGGCCGAGCCCCTACCACGAACGTTACGGGTTGCGTAGTTACGCCGCCGAATTCGTCGGTGGTAGCAACGGTCACGGTGTAACTGCCGGCGGCTAGCAACAAGCGGTTGGCCACTGTGATGCTGCCCGTAGTAGCATTGAGGATCGTGCCGGCGGGCAAGGCATTGCTACCCGCGGCCAGTGCTGCTGAGCGCACACCGGCGTCAGTTACTGCGGTGCCTCTGTACTCGCCGCCGTTCAGGTCGAAAGCACTGGTCAAGACATCCCCTTCCTGGTAAGGATTGTCGCCGCCCTTCACCGCGCCGGCCGTGAACACCGCCGTGTTGTCTTGCCCTACGGGCAGTACGTATCGCGCCGCGGCCGACGTACCCGGCAAGGGGGAACTATCGGTGGCCGTGTAGGTGAAGGACGCATTGCCCACGAAGTTCTGGTCGTTGTTGTTTAGCGGGTCGGTCGGGTCGTTGAAAGGACGGAAATACAGTTTGTCGGCATCCGTGGCTGGTATCGACCGGCCCGCGGCTACTGTGGCGAACGTGGTACCGTCGGCGCTGAAGTACAAGGTACCCTGAGTAGCAGGGTTTGGTACGCTGGTAATTGTGAACGAGGCAATGGAGCCGTCGGCATCCTGGGCGCTGAGCGGCGAGAGGCGCAGATACGAATCCGCGGTGTTGCCGTCGGGGGCGGTGAGGCTATTGACGAACGTGTTGGCTACCGGGGCCAGGTTGCCTAGGTTGGTGGTATAGGTCTGGGAGTCGTCGCTGGTGCCGGTCTGGGTTGAAGTGGTGCTTAGCGTGGCCGTCACAGGATACGAAGCGGCGTTGGCCGGAGCCGGGAAGGTAACCGTGTAAGCCGCCGAAACATTGGGGCCCGCTTGCAGCGTCCCGATGGCCGGGAAAGTAACTGCCCCGGTAGCGGGCACGTACGCACCGCCGCCCGACACCACCACCGTAGCGGGGTTGAGGTTGGCCGGAATCTGAGCCGAGAAGTTTACGCCCTGGGCCGGCGAAGGCCCATCGTTGGCCACGCGCAGCAAGTACGTCACGGGCTGTCCTGCCACCACCGTACCAATCTGGGCCGAAGTTACTGGGCTTGGCCCCCGCACGATGGCGCGCAGGTTAACCAGTGGTGTCACGGTCACGCTGGCCACATCGGTGTTGCCGGCAGAAGCACCGTCGTTGCTGTCGGAACCCACGCTGGCCACAGCTGTCAAGGGGCCCGTGCCCGGCGCCGTTACTTGAATGGTATTGGTTACAGCATTGGCACTGCCCACGCCTTGTGAGGCATACAACCAGCTGACGATGCCGGAAGCTGGGGCATAGACCCCACCAGAGGAAATGGCAAGCGTAGTCGGATCAAGAAGAGCGGGCAACGCTACTCGCTGCACCACAGAAGTGGCCGTGGCCGGGCCGTTGTTGGTGGTCGTGACGGTGAACGTGATGGGCTGACCCGCCACTTGGCTCGTTACGTTGGCCCGGATGGTGGTAGCCATATCCACGGTGGCCGTGGAACGCACCACGCTCGTGGAAGCAGTGGCCGTGTTGTTGGTACGGCTCAGGTCGTTGGTGGGCGCAGTTACGTTGCCAACCACCGTGGCCGTGATGGCAGCCACATCGGGAGCCTCAAATGTGATAGTGTTGATGCCCGCACCACTCGCGCCGACCGGCAAATTGGTGCGCGTAGGCAGGGTCACGATGCCAGTGGCGGCGCTATAAGCCCCGCTAATTGGTACGCCGGCCGCATCCCGCACCACTACGCTGCTCAAATTAGCTGGCAGGTATACCGAAGTAGCTACGCTGCTAGCGGGAGAAGTTCCGCTGTTGCGAACGTCAACCGAGTACACCACTGGCGTACCACTCACGGCAATGGCTGGGCCGGCAATTCTGGCTACCACGTCGGAAGCTGCGGTATTAGTTACCGTAATAGTGCTGTTGTTGTTGGCCGGCGTGTTGTCGGGCGAGGTGGTGATGGCAAAAGCGGTAACGGGGAACGTAGCAGCCGGAGCATCGAAGGTTACGGTGTTCGTTACCGACTGACCAGGGGTCAACGCACTGATAACCGGATAAGCTAGCAACGCTTGGTTGGGTTGTACGTCTACCGTCGCTCCCACAGAAGTCGGCAGCACGTTATTGGTGTAGGTGAGGTTGGCCACTGCCGGTGGCACCTGCACGAACTGCTGCACATTGGTGGCGGGCATTAACCCTCGGTTGGTGGTCGTGACGGTGTACGTGATACGCTGCCCGGCCGTAACCGTAGCCGGACCGGTCATCGTGCTAACCACGTCCGCAGTAGGGTTGACGGTGAGCATCATGGAAGCACTGTTGTCGGCCGGTACTGGGTCGGGCGCAACCGTGCTGGTGGTGGCGTGCAACAAAAGCGGTCCGTAAGCCGGAGCCGGCAACTGCACCGTGTTAACAGTGCTAGAGCCACTAGCTAAGCTCAGGGAAGACGGCCAGCTCACAACGCCCGTCAGGGAATTGTAGCTGCCGCCGTTGGAAACAACCACCGTAGCTGGGTCCAGGCCCGCGGGCAGCGACAAGCGCGGGTTTACAGCGGCTGCCGTTTCTGTCCCGGCGTTGCCGGAAGTTAGCGTTAGCGTCAGCGGGGCACCGGCCGCCACGTTGGCTACCGGGTTTCCGTCGCTGGTCGTCGTGAAGGAAGAATAGACGTTGATTGAGGCACCGGTGGCCGAACTCAATACCGTGGAAGTTGTAGCGCTGTTGTTGCCGGTAGTCGTTTCGCCGTTGATGGTCGGTACCGTAGCCGTAGCCGTGAACGTGCCCACCGTAGGTACTTGCAAGCTAATGGTGTTGTTGCGACTCTGGCCCGCCGGAATTTCTATTGCCGGGAACGTCACCAGTGTCGAGCTGGTGGCAGCGTCATAAACGTACGTACCGTTGTTGGTAACAAACAACTGAGTGCGTTTGCCAGGCAACGATACCGTTTGCACCACACCAGTAGCCGGGGCCGGACCAGCGTTGCGTGTGATTACGCTCAACGTTAGCGGTGTGCCAGCGCCGACCGTAGCCGGGCTGCTGATGGTTGTGCTCAGATCAAAGGCGGAAGCTACATTCACGGTTATGCTGGCCGTGTTGTCAGCACTGTTTGCGTCAGCAGTGTTCGCTGCTACGCTGGCCGCCCCTGTGAACGGACCCGTGCCGGGCGCATAGAACGTGACACTGTTGATAACGCTGCTGCCACTGGGCAAGCTGTTTGTTACGGGGAAGGTCACCAGGCCGGTAGCATTGTCATAGGTCCCGCCATTCAAGAAAGTCAGGTCGCCGTTGGTACCCGGACCGGTCAGACCAGCGGGCAGTTGTACCGTGGGAGCTACGTTGGCGGCCGTGGATGAACCGTTGTTGGTGGTTTGCACCGTGAACGTGACGGACTGTCCTGCTGCCACGGTGGCGTTGTTGGCCGGAGCCGTTAAGCTAACAACTAGGTCGGCCGTTGGCTGCTGCACCGTCACAACTAGGTTAGCCGAGTTAGTGGGGGCGCCATTGCCATCCTGCACTACATAAGATGTAACAGAAGTGCCGACGAAGTTTGCCACCGGCGTAAACGTCACGACCCCCGTGCTGGTATTCACCGTGAAAGTGCCTTCATTACTAACAGTGCGCGTGCTTTGCACTCCCGCTTGCGTGGGGTCTATGTCGATAGAAGCGGGGGCAAACGAGTTGTTGCTGTCCGGATCAAGGTCGTTGACCAGAACACTGATTGCCGACGCTGTGTTAGGCGTGGTAGCAGCGGCATCGGCTATGGCCGTAGGAGCCAAGTTGCAGGAGCCGAAGTACACGTCATCCACGGCCAAGTCGTTGCCGCCGACAACCGTACTTACGTTCCGAATTTCAAAGGTGGCGGTGGTATTGCTTCCCGAAAACCAGATGTCAGAGAAAGAAAACCAATTGTCTGGGTTTTCTTCCGTCCGAATAGTACCCGATACCGATTCGCCGTTGATAACGAAGCCGACTTCCGGAACTCCCTGGTCGGAACCAACAGGCAGCAGATTGTTGAAAAATGCCGAGAAAGTGTAGTAGCGGTTGGGCTGTACAGTTACTGTTTGCGAGTAGAACGTCCGGATATCCAGGGCGCCATTCACGACTAAGAACTTGTCGTTCGTCACGTTGGGCGTATGTCCCGTACCCTGAAAGCCGGGGTGATAGGAGTTTGCGTTGACATCCACTGCGTAGGTTCCTTCCGGATACACGCCGGAGGTAGTATTGCCGGCAGCATACTTTGTGTCTACGTAACGGTAAGTGGTCGAGAAACCGCTGTTACCCGCGTTGAAGTCGGAATTTTGGAGCAGGTTGGAGCCCGAGGCCGAGGTACAAGCCGTGTTGGTGCTATACACCCGCAGGTTGACGGTGGCAGTGCCAGAGCACAGGGTGGAAAAGGCGGTGGCGCTGTTGCAGATGCGGTACGTAAAGTTGTCGGGGCCGGTGTAGCTGGTAGTAGGCGTATACCGATACGTACCGTCTGCATTAAAACTAACCGTGCCGTGCAAGGGGTTGCTAACTAAAGTCGCCGTGAACGGATTCTGATCGGCATCCGAATCATTGAGTGCCACGTTGCCGTTTACGGCCGTGTTCAATGGTACATCGCGCGAGTCGTTGTTGGCCACTGGCATCGCCTTGCACCACGACATTTGGCTGATACCAATGGCCTGCTGGCTAGGATTGGTATTCGTGCTTCCGTTGCTATAGGTTAGTACCAGTCGGGTTATAGGCACCGGGAAGCTTACTGTTACCAGCCCGGCGGTAGCACTGTTATTGCTGATGTCGGCCGCGCCGGTTACCGTGTTGCCGGCTACGGTTTGAGAGGTTGTGCTGTACGCGAAGCTGCTAGCAGGCAAACTCACAACGTTGCCATTTACATCATAACCATCCAGCCGAACCTCGTCGATAAATCCCGGATTCGCCCCTACTACCCGGTCGATATCCTGCAACGTGATGCTGTAATTATCGAGCGGCCGGCTGAAGGCGAAAACAACCGAAGAGCTTTTGGCCGCGTTGGTAGTGTAGTCCGCAAACCACTCCAGCGTATTATAATCAAGAAGCCGGCTCTCGTCACCGAGTCCAAGTACGCCGCCGTACTGCCGCACCTGTAGGTAGCTAGCCGGAGTGCTTGCTGCCGGTGTATAACTGCCCGACGTAACATCGGTGGGGGTACCTCCTACGTTGCTGGCAAGTGGGGTTGCCAGATTAGGGGCAGTGGTTACGTCCCAATTTTCCCCGTTGCGGCTGGGAAACGCCAAGGTCACAGTTGAATTAGCCGGACATTGGGCCTGCGCTGTCAGATTGGTTAGGTTCGCACAACCTAGCAGTAATAGAACAAAACGTAATGCTGTTTTCATAAAGGGCACTAGGCAGTAAAACTTCGAAATAGAATGATTAGCTACTTTTCGGAAGTTGTGTGACTCGGAAAATTCTGTTCCAGAGTAGGATGCTTTCTAGGTTTTACTAAGCATCCTTCACACAAATCTTCTAACAATCACAGCCTTTCACTTAACAAAGTTATACTTACCTAATGCACCTGAATAACACCTATATAAAACCTCTCAAAATAGCACACCTATTCCCAACATGGTTTCCAAAATGACTTATATGTTCATTCTTGGAATTAGAAATGCCCTAAGCTTTAAACATACACAATATATAGTATAACTTTTACAATTATACCACTTACCTAATTGCCGAACAGGCACAGACCAGTAAGTTTCATTTTTTGCATTTATCACAGAAATACTTACCCTGTTCCATCTCCACTCATCACGCTTGCAGTGAAATCAAGATTTCACTTCGCTGCTTGAATTTCCGCTATGGCCTGCTCCACCAGCGCAGTAGCCTGCGTGGCATTAACACGGGTGGAATGCTGCTGTTGAATCTGCCGCAGCAGCTCCATGAGGCGCACATGAATACCAAATTGCTTGTAGCGCACGGCCATTTCCTTGATGCGGCTGACGCCTTGGGACAGCGCCGCGGGGTTGTCGAGGCGGTTAAGCAATTCGGCGAGGCCGGGCAGCATTTGAAAGCGGTTATTGGGGTTGGCAGCGTCGAACTTGGCCAGCACCAGAGGCCATTGCGCCAGCCCACCCGCCTTGCCGTATACGTCCACTATAGCTACGGTCAGGGCCTCTTTGTTGTCGGCCTCGAACGCGGTAGCGCGAGCTAGCGCCTGCCGGGCATCCAGGGGCAGCAGCCCCCGCAGCGCCGCCCCCTGCACCTGATACGATTTACTATCGAAAGCTTTGGTAAAGAGCTTGGTATAGCGCTTATCCTGAAGCGTGCCGAGCGTGGTAAGAGCCAGCGCCTGCACTTTCGTCGATGAGTCGGTGGCCGCCAGCTTTGCCAGTACGGGCGCCACCGATTTGCGCAGGGCGGCGTTCTTAAGGTCGAGCAACTCAATGGCCATGCTGCGTAGGGCCGGGGATTTATCGGTTAAACCCGCCAGCAAGATTTTCTGGGCCAGCGGATCGGAAAGTTTCGCTTGGGCGGCGCTCAAGGCTTCGCGCCGGTCGAGGTAGCGCGGGGCGTGGCGGTACTGGTAGGCGTACTCGGTTAGCGGCTTGTGGTCTTGCTTCTGCCAGACCAAGACTTTTTCGGCGTCTACGTTCACCAAATCGGGCCGGATAGCGGCGGGAAAGTAGAGCGTATCCACGGCGTGGCGCAGCGTGGCGCGGTGGCGCTGGGCACGGCCTCCCGAGTAGATATCCACGGCAAGCGGCAACACAAACGGCGTTCCGGCCTGGGTTTGACGCACTACTACCACTTGTTGCTTGCGGGCGGCATCCCACTGGTAGTCGAGGGTGACAATGGGGTGGCCGGCGCGGTAGTACCACTGGTCGAAAAACCAGTTCAAATCCTGGCCCGACGCTTCTTCCAGCGCCAGCCGCAGCTGGTGCGGCTCGCCGGTGCCGAAGGCGTTTTGCTTCAGATACTGTTGCAGGCCCCGGAAAAACACGTCCTGGCCTACGTGGTGGCGCAGCATGTTCAGGATGTTGCCGCCTTTCCGGTAGGATACGGCATCGAACATGTCCTCCTTGTCGGCGTACTGGAAGCGTGCCAGCGGTTTGGTATAGTTGGCGGGGTCGCGGAAGTAGACGCGCAAACTTAGGTCGCCTTGGGCCTCGGCGGCATCGGTGCCGTATTCGTGCTCGGCCCACAGCACTTCGCTGAAGTTGGCAAACGACTCGTTCATGGTCAGGTTGCTCCAGCTTTCGGCCGTCACGTAGTCGCCAAACCAGTGGTGGAACAGCTCGTGGGCTACTTCGCGCTCCACGCCAGCGTATTCCCAATCGAGCAGTTCGCGGGCGGTGCCCTGGGCTTGCTCGCCGAACAAGGAAGCGGTGGTATTTTCCATGGCGCCGCTCACGTAGTCGCGCGCTACCACCTGGGCGTATTTGTTCCAGGGATAATCAACGCCCAGGAGCTGCGAGAAAAACTCCAGCATCCGGGGCGTTTTGCCGAAGATTTGCCGGGCCTGCGCCGCGTACTGGGGTTCGAGGTAGTAGCTTACTTCTTTGCCGCGCCACGCGTCTTTGGTGATGCGAAAGTCGCCGACGGCCATCATGAACAGGTAGGGCGCGTGCGGCTCGTCCATCTTCCAGGTATCGGTGCGCAACCCCGCGCCGGCCGCCGTTTGGCCCACCAGCTTGCCGTTGCTGAGCGTGACGTACTTGGCGGGCACCGTCAAACTGATTTCGGAAGTGGACTTCTGGTTGGGCTTGTCGATGGTCGGGAACCAGGCCGAGTTAGATTCCGATTCCCCCTGGGTCCAAATCTGGACGGGCTTGCCCGCCACGGCACTATCGGGGTTGATGAAGTACAACCCCTTGGCCTCACTAATAGCCGCGCTGCCCTTCACCTTTAGCTCGTCGGGCTTGGCCGTGTACTCGATATAGATGGTGTACGCCTCCCCTACCGGCACCGTTCGCCCCAACTTAATCAGCAGTTGCTGCTCGTTGTAGTCGTATTTGAGGGGCTGCGGCGTGTTGCCTTGCATCAAGGTTACCGCTTTGATATCCATGCCTTTGGCATCGAGCCGCAAAGAGTCGGTGGCGTAGCCATGGGGTTTGAGTGTCACCCATTCCTTGCCGTAGAGGTAGCGCTTGGCGTAGTCGAAGCGCACATCTAATTTGGTGTGCACCAAATCGTTGACTTTGCGCGCAGTGGCGCGGTAGCTGGTGGTGGGTTGCTGAGCGGCCGCCGTGGCGGCGGTAGTTAAGACTAGGAGTAGTAGGAAGAAGTTTCGCATCAAGGGCACAAGGTATATAGTCTTGTGCTCCTAGATGATGCTAGTGCAGGAAGAGTTGCTTCTGGTATCCTTTGCCCAACGGCTCTACTATACTACGTTCTTATTTTCCCGTTTGCTTCTTACTAGCCGTCGATTTGCTGGTGAAGATCTTCTTCGGAATTATGCTGTGGACGCCTTTGGTACCGTCGACTAACTGGGTAATTTCCATGTCGGCGGCTACGCTAGCGAGCATGTAAGCATCGTCGTGGCTGAGGTTTTTCTCTTTCATGAGAAAGTCTATCATCTCGCGCAGCGCAATTTTGGTGGCTTTGGTTAAATCCTCGTCGATGCCCATCATGATGTAGCTGGTGGGCGTTTCGGCGCGAGGCCAGGTTAGGTGCAGGTCCTTGCGCACGACAAACTCCAGCGTGCCAGTCAACGACGTTTCCAGGGCCGTAATATCCACTTCGCCGTTGCCTTGGCCGGCGTGGCCGTCGCCTACTTCAAACAAGGCGCCGGGTACGTGCACCGGGATGTAAAGCGTGGTACCGGCCACCAGTTCTTTGTTGTCGAGGTTGCCGGCGTGAATGCCGGGCGGGGCGCTGTTGACGCGGCCCGAGGCGGGCGGCGGCGCCACGCCCATGCTTCCGAAAAACGGCCGCAGCGGAATCTCAATGCCGGGCGCAAATTGGGCCACCATGCGCTTCTTGTCGAGCGGAATTATGCGCATTTTGGCGTAGCCGAAGTCCTCGGGCAGAAAGCCGCTGGTGGGACCGAAGGCGTTGTAGGCGTACGGAATAGCCAGCTCCACTTTGCGGATGCGCACCTCCAGCACGTCGCCGGGCTCGGCGCCTTCCACATAGATGGGGCCGGTCAGAATGTGCCCTCCGGGTCCTTTGTTGGTGACATCCTTGTGAATATCGCGCAACGATTGTTCCACTTGCTCGGGCGGCAGCCCCGCCCCTTCCAGCCGCGTAGGACTAGAGGTAATGAGCGTTTGCACTTCCACTTTATCACCCGACTTGATGCGCAGTACCGGCTTGGCAGCGGCATCGTAGAAGCCCCACGCCACGGTAGTAGAAGTTGGTTTGAGTTGGTGCGTAGTGGGCTTGCCGGCTTGGGCGTTGGGGGCCGGTTGTTGGGCCTGAGCGGCAGTGGCGAGCAGCAAGCCAGCCCCGAATGCCGAGGTCGTAGCGCGGGCAAGTAGCTGGTGAAGGGTTTTCATAGGCGAAGGACAGTAGCAACGGGAGAAGCCCCAAGCTACGCATCAAGCGCCCAACAGCGCGCTGTTGTTTTCCAACTTACACTCCCGAAGGCGTGAAAGTATTTGATTGTTTCAACCAGACGAAGGCCTGACATGTTACCTAGACAGTCAATTACACCACTGTTCGGCGCGCGGCTGCGTATGTGTAGCCGTAGCTGCTTTGCACGGACGCTGACTGTGGCGTTTAGCCCTCAACTTAGCTGCTTGCCGCGCAACCACCTAGTTTCCGCTTGCCAAAAAAGTAATGCCTCCGGTAACTAGCCAGTCAGCACCAACGAGTGCTGTTCTTGTTGGTTGAATGATTTACTTGCTACATTTTCAAGGAAAAAAACCAGATTCACCGAATTCCTTCTCATGATGAAAACCTACTTATCCCGGTACCTGCTGTTATCGACGGCCTTGGTCGGGAGTCTGTCTTTGTTTGCGCTGAAGACCAAGAACACGATGGTGCCCGTACCCGATGCCGACAATGCCGGCCTGAAACTGCCGGCCGGCTTTGGCGCCCTGAAAGTGGCGGAAACTGGGGGCCGTGCCCGGCACATCACCATCACGCCCCAAGGCACTATCTACGTGAAGCTGAACCGGCCCAACGCGGCCGGCAAGGGCATTTTGGTGCTGCGCGAAGCCGCTAACGGCAAGGCCGAGATGGCCAGCGGCTTCGGCAACTACGGCGGCACGGGCATCTACAGCGCGCCCGGCTACTTGTATGCCTCATCCGACCAGGAAGTATTTCGCTACAAGCTTGACAGTAAAGGCCAGGTAACCAACCCCGAGCAACCCGAAAAAATCGTTACTGGTCTGATCAACCGCCGCCAGCACGAAAGCAAATCCATTACGCTCGACAAGGAAGGCAACCTCTACGTGAACGTGGGGGCTTACGCCAATTCCTGCCAAGTGAAGGACCGGCAGAAAGGCTCCATGGGCTGGCCAAACTGCCCCATCCTCGACTCGGCGGGCGGCATCTGGCAGTTCAAGGCCGATAAGCTCAACCAAACCTACGGCAACGGCACCCGCTACGCCACTGGCTTGCGCAACGTGGTGGGGCTGGACTGGAACGCGCAAACCAACCAGCTCTTCGTGATGCAGCACGGCCGCGACCAGCTCTACGACAACTTCCCGGCCTTCTACGACAGCAAACAGTCGGCGGAACTGCCCGCCGAGTGCCTATACGCCCTCAAGAAAGGCGACAACGCCGGCTGGCCCTACATGTACTACGACAACATCCAGCACAAGAAAATGATGATGCCCGAATACGGCGGCGACGGCAAGAAAGAAGCCGTCGGCAACTTCATCGACCCGGCCATGGCCTACCCCGCCCACACGGCCCCCGATGCGCTGCTGTTCTACACCGGCACCATGTTTCCCGAGAAATACCGCAACGGCGCCTTCATTGCCTTCCACGGCTCCTGGAACCGCGCTCCGGAGCCTCAGAAAGGCTATTACGTGGTGTTCCAGCCGTTCAAAGACGGTAAGCCATCCGGCGACTGGGAAGTGTTTGCGGATAATTTCGCGGGTACTCCCGATAAAGCCGCGGCCGGCCGGCCCGACCACAAGCCCTGCGGCCTCGCGCAGGGTCCTGATGGCTCGCTCTATGTCACCGACGACAAGCAGGGCACAATTTACCGCATTGTATATGCCCAAAAATAAGTCACTAAATGAAGTGTATTCTTGCCACCCTGTGCGTGCTTACTTGGTTTAATAGCGCGGCAAATGCCCAGAAAAAACCAGTTTCCCAAGGCAAACCCGCCACCACCGCTGCCGTTTCAGCGGCTACGCTGACCGCCGGCAAAACCATTTATACGCAAAACTGCCTTACCTGCCACCAAGCCGATGGCGGCGGCGTTGATGGCATGAACCCGCCCCTGACCAAAACCGACTACGTGCTCGGCGATAAAACCCGCCTGGTGAAAGTAATTCTTAACGGCCTGCAAGGCGAAGACATTGAAGGCGAGCCGTATCACGGCGTGATGCCCTCGTTCGACGTCCTGAGCGACCAGCAAATTGCCGACGTCTTAACCTACGTGCGCAACAGCTTCGGCAACAAAGCCAGCGGCCTCAAAGCGCCAGAGGTGAAAGCCATCCGCGCCGCGAATAAAAAGTAACCGCAGCCCCGTATAAGCCAAAGGCCCCCGTTGCAGCTATGCAGCGGGAGCCTTGTCGTTATAGAGAAAACTAAAATTTCTTCTAAGGTGTGGACAGTAATGAAAAAGAACGGTTATGCTGAGCTTGTCGAAGCATCTCGCAAGTGTAGCGAATTCAGTTAGCTATGACAACGTCAGCACGCGAGATACTTCGGCAAGCTCAGCATAACCGTTCTTTTTCGTTACTGTCCACACAGCCTAGAGCGGTTATCCCAATTCGGGTACGCTTGGTTCCCCCTCTCCTACGGGAGAGGGGGCCGGGGGGTGAGGCTGCTCGTTGAACGACCAGTACCCAACCCAACCTGAGAAGTGCGCTGCTTGCGTCTGCTGGCTCCTACCCGACCACAAACGTGCGCATGCTCATGCCCCCGAAGCTTACTTCTTCGTACGCGTGGCGAATCTGGTCGTCGGGCTCGGCCAGGGCCAGGCTGTAGAGCATCGGAATGTAGTGGTCGGGGGTGGGCACCGAGAGGGAGCCGCTGGCCCCGGCTTGCTGGTAATGCGCCAACGCCAGCAAGTCGCGCTGATCAATTTTCGCTTTGGCCCATTCATCGAACTCCTGCGCCCAGGCATACGGCGTGGCATCATCGGCCATAAACTTGGGCATGCTTTGGCGCAAGTTGTGCACGATGTTGCCGCTGCCCACAATCAGCACGCCGCGGCGGCGCAGAAACTGGAGCTGCTTGGCTAGCTCGGCATGAAACGTCATCGGCTGGTAATAGTCGATGCTGAGCTGGAACACGGGAATATCGGCCTCCGGGAACAGGTGGTGCAGCACGGTCCAGGTGCCGTGGTCGAGGCCCCACTCGTCGGTAGGGTGCGCATCGGGCAGGGCGGCCAGCACTTCTTGCGCTACGTCGGGAGCCCCGGGCGCGGGGTACTGCATATCGAACAGTT
Source organism: uncultured Hymenobacter sp. (assembly GCF_964242765.1). NCBI lineage: Bacteria > Pseudomonadati > Bacteroidota > Cytophagia > Cytophagales > Hymenobacteraceae > Hymenobacter > uncultured Hymenobacter sp. The sequence goes on along the minus strand of NZ_CAXTBM010000003.1, from coordinate 130,318 downwards.
CCTGCGGGAAGCCGCCGAAATCGTGGATGGTTTCGGGTTGCTCGTTTACGGCCACGAAGGTGCCGCGCGTGAGCCAGTGCGCCGACACGACCAACACGGCCCGCGGCGGCTGCAAGTTGCGGATGTCGCGGCCTAACTGGTGCAGGGTTTGCGTGAACGGGTTATCGGCCAGCGCGTTCATCGGCGAGCCGTGGCCCACGAAAAGCACAGGCATCTTCACCGTTTTCTGAAAGCTGCTGGCGGTAGCGTGGAAGTCTTGTAGGGAGTTCATGGCGAGGGCAATGAGAGTGGGCCAGGTTTTCAAACACCTTGCTGATGCCTAGGCCTACCTTTCATACAACAAATGTACCTACATATTTCTTAAACTACTCGATTCTCGATAAGAAAACAGCACTTGACTAGCAGCGCGTCTTCCATCTATACAATTTGATAGTCAATGATATACACTACACTCAAAAAGCCGCTTACCACGTACTTACTTATATATACGTTTTATAACGTATATATAAGTTATAAAACTGAATAATACGTTATACATTTATCACATGGAAGAGCTAACCAAAACCGAGGAGCGCATTATGCAAATCCTCTGGAAGCTGAAGAAGGCTTTCGTGAAGGACATCATCGAGCAACTGCCCGACGAGCCGAAACCGCCCTACAACACCATCTCGTCGGTGGTGCGCATTCTGGAGCGTAAGGAGTATGTAGGGTTTAAAGCGTATGGCAAAACCTACGAATACTTCCCGCTGATCAGCCGGGCTCAATACCGGACCGCTAGCTTCAAACGCCTGCTCACGCAGTACTTCGACAACTCGCCCTCCGATTTAGTATCGTTTATGGTGGAAGAGGAAAAGCTTGACCAACAGCAGGTTCAGATGCTGCTGCTCAAGTTACTCCAAGCCGATCAGGCTTCCAAACAAGATGGCGATGCTCAGTAGCTACTTGCTGTACCTGGTAGAAGCGTCTTTCCGCCTGGCTGTTTTTGCTCTCGCGTACCGGCTGCTGCTAGCCCGCCTGACCTACTTTAGCTGGAATCGGTGGTATTTATTGGGCAGCGTGCTGGTTGCGCTGGTGCTGCCGCTGCTGTCGTTTCCGGGTTTGGCCTACTTGCTTGCCGCCCCGGCTGCTGAGAGCGGGCCGCTGCTATTGCAACTAAACTGGACCCGCCCCGCGGCCACTACCGCTTCTACTGCCTCGGCGGCCTCGTCGCTGAATGTGTGGACTTGGATGCTAGGCGGAATGTTGGTGGTGTATGCGGCTGGGATGCTGTACCGGCTACAAAACCTCGGACGGAACCTGTGGTGGCTGCGGCAACTCGCGCGGCGTCACCCGCGCATCAATAAAGGCGCTTACTGGCTGGTGGAGCTTTCCAACCCCCAAATGCCTGCTTTTTCTTTTGGGCGCAGCGTGTTTTTGTCGCCGCTGCACGCCAGCCTTAGCCCGACGGAACGGCAGTTGCTTTTACAGCATGAGCTGGTGCATGTGCAGCAGCGTCATACGGTGGATATTCTGCTGCTGGAAGGGGTAGCGGTGCTGCTGTGGTTTAACCCGGCGGTTTACTACGTGCGCCAGCAGCTGAAAGAGGCGCACGAGTATCTGGCCGATGCCGCGGTAGCCCGCACGGCCGGCAGTGTTTCCGGCTACGGCCAATTACTGCTTAAGCTGGCCGCGCAACAGTTCCCGTTTTCCCTGGTTCACGCATTTTCCACCAAACAGTTAGTTCAACGAATCACTATGCTTACGACGCCATCCTCCCGCCCCCTGCAAAAGCTACGCTTCCTCCTGATTGTGCCCATTTTGGCCGGTGCGTGGATGGCTACCTCCTGCGTTGACTCGCCCAGCCCGACCGTTGCGGTTGCCCCTGAGGCTTCGTCAGCCGCGGCCTCCACGACGCCTATCGGCCGCATTACCTGGGAAGGCAACACAGTAGTATCCACCGAGCGCCTCAACCAAGCCCTCGGCCTGAAACCCGGCGACACCTACGATTCGCTTGCCTTGAAAAAGCGCCTCAGCTTCTCCCCCGACGGCAAGGATGTGACTTCGCTTTACATGGACCAGGGCTACCTCTTCTTTTCCGTTATACCTGCTATCCGACACCAGCCCAACGGCAAGGTCGATCTGCTATTTAAATTCTTCGAAGGCCGTAAAGCTGAGCTTGGGACTATCACCTTCCTAGGTAACGGCAAGATACCTGCACAGTCTTTGTTGGAAGCTATTCCTCTACGCTCCAGCGACACTTTCAGCCGGGCCAAGCTCATGGAAGCGCAAAGGAATTTGGCGCTATTAGGTCCTTTCGATCCCAAACAGGTTGGCGTGAATCCAAGTCCTGATATGCGCCCGAATGCTACTACCGATTTGGTAAACATCATGTTTACTTTAGTGGAAAAGAAGTAGATAGAATCTGTCAAAACATACTCATCAAGAATAAAAGCCCGGAACCTGATGGTTTCTGGGCTTTCTTATTTCCATCGAGCCTTTATCACGACAGTTCATCAAGTAAGTGAGCAAATACGACTTGCAGCGGCTACAATTTTTTATTCATTAAGTCGCTACCCGTCAGAGAAAGGACTTAGGCGTTGATATAGGGTAAGAAACGAAGTAAAGCATTATGACCATGTATATATATTGCAGCATGCAGCAAAGTATGTCGACAACTACCATAGTACAGTATTAAAATGGGTATATGGCAAGAGCAGGTAGACCTAACAAATCGGACTCCCGTGTCGATGATGTGGTTTTTAGTATAAGAAAAGGCAACGCTCTAGAAGCAGAACAGCTTCTGCTCCAAGTCGGTATTGACGCTTGTGATGGCTATTTGCGAACAGCTTTACTTTGGGCGACATTCTACGGCAACCCCAACATACTTAGGTGGCTGATAGACAAGGGAGCCAACGTCAATCATCAGGATAAAAATGGCTATTGTGCTCTTCATTTTGCTGGCCAAGAGAAGCAATTCGAATGCGCTGAACTTCTAATCACGAAAGGTGCAAGTCTTGAATTGCCAGACTTTCACGGTAATACACCGATTTGGACAGCTCTTTTCAATTCAAAAGACGACCAAAGGGTAGTGAATCTGTACATTCAGAACGGATCAAATCTTGACCACCATAATAAATATGATAAGACACCTAGGCAACTGCTCGATACAATGAGTGGCTATACCTCAAATTAAAATTATTACACTCACTCCTTAACTATATTACCCATGGAGCTTAAAGTGGCTGGACTAGATGATATAGAAGGCGTTTTAAATCTTCACAAGAAATACCAGGTCGATACGATTTTGGAGGAAGACAAGAAAGACGGCTTCGTAACAACGTCATTCACCAAAGAGCAGCTAACTAAGCTGATAGAGGAAGAGCAAGGACTGTTCATTGCCACCCAAGGCGAGGCAGTAATTGCCTACGTCATGTCGGCGTCCTGGCAGTTTTGGTCGGTGTGGCCGATCTTCTCCTATATGATTGAGCGCCTGCCGACGCTAGAATATGCGGGCCATAAGCTGACTGCCTACAACTCCTATCAGTACGGACCCGTCTGCGTCGATAAAGCTTACAGAGGCAGCGGATTACTAGAATCTATTTTTGATTTTGCAAGGGAGCATATATCAATCAGATACCCCATCCTAATAACCTTTATCAACAAGATAAATACTCGGTCTTATACTGCACACACGCAGAAACTAGGGCTGGAGGTAATTGCTGAGTTCGAATTCAACAATAATCATTACCTCGAACTAGCTTATGACACTTCGAAAGCACTGAACCGCATCCAGAGGTCTTCAAATACAGACTAGCTCTCTTAAGCCACCTGCAATACGATTTATTTACACAGATAGCACCTATACAAAAAGCCCCGGAAAACAACTGGCTCCGGGGCTTTTTCATGCAATAGCAAATCAGCTGCTACAGCAGCTTGTCCATATAAATTGGCAATTCGCGGACGCGCTTGCCGGTGGCGTGGTACACGGCGTTGGTGATGGCGGCAGCTACGCCAAGTAGGCCAACTTCACCAATACCTTTCACGCCGAGGGGGTTCACCTTGTCGTCTTCCTCTTCCACGAAAACCACATCGATGTCGTGGATGTCGGCGTTGACGGGGATGTGGTACTCGGCGTAGTTATGGTTCATGTAGCGGCCGAAGTGGTGATCCATAACGGTTTCTTCCATCATGGCCATGCTAATGCCCCACACCACCGACCCAAGCACTTGACTACGAGCAGTTTTGGTGTTGAGAATACGGCCGGCAGCTACGGCATTTACTACCCGCGTCACGTGCACGGTGCCCAAGTCTTCGTCCACTTTCACCTCCACGAACACTGCGTTGTGGGAGTGTAAAGAGTACGGCAACTGCTTGACCACATTTGGCCCGGTGTTGCTGGTAGCTTCAATCTTCTCTTCGCCGCTGGCTTGCAGCACGTCGCGGATGACTACGGCTTCTTCCGGGTTTTCGCGCAGCCGCATCTGGCCGTTGGCAAACTCCACGTCGGCGATGTCGGCGCCTTTTAGTGGGTGTCCTTCCATCTTTTGGGCGAGCTTCAGCAGCTTCTCCCCGATGTTGGCGCAGACCTTTTGCACGGCCGTCCCCACCGAGGCCGCCGTCCAGGAGCCACCTTCCACCGGCGACTCCGGCAAATCGGTGTCTCCGAGCTGGAACGTTACTGCTTCCAGGGGCAAGCCGAGGGTTTCGGCCGCAATCTGGGTCATGATGGTGTAGGTGCCGGTGCCAATATCGCCGGTGGCGCTGGCTACGGTCAGTTTGCCATCGGCGGTGAGGGTGGCTTTGGCGTTGACTTTTTGCATGGAAGCGTCCCACACGCCCCCGGCCACACCCCAGCCGATCAGCATGTTGCCCTCGCGCATCGAGCGAGGCTCCTGGGTGCGCTGGTCCCAGCCGAATCGGGCAGCGCCTTGGTGGTAGCACTCGCGCAGTTTCTTGCTGGAGAACGGCCGCTTCAGGTTTTGGTCGCGCTCGGCGTAGTTCCGAATGCGGAAGTCTAATGGGTCGAGGCCAGCCTCGTAAGCCATTTCATCCATGGCTACTTCGAGGGCGAAAGAGCCGGTGGCGGCGCCGGGCGCACGCATGTCTTGGGGCGTAAACACGTCGAGCTTGGCTATCTGGTAGCCCAGCTTTACGTTGTCGCACTGGTAGAGCATACCCGACCAGTTCACCACGTTTTCGGTGTAGTCCTCGAACTGGGAGGTTTCGTGGAGGGCGTGGTGTTGCAGGGCGGCTAGCGTGCCGTCGGGGTTGGTGCCCATCTTCACGTATTGCAGCGTGTGGGGACGGTGACCGAACGAGAACATCTGCTGGCGGGTGAGCGTCACGCGCACCGAGCGTTTCAGCTCTAGCGCGGCCAGCACCGCCAAAAACACTGTGTATTGAGGCCGCAGCCCCGAGCCGAAACCGCCGCCCATATACAGGTTAATCACCCGGGCTTCGTCTTTGCTGAGCCCGAAGATCTTGGTGATATACTGCTGCACGTTGTACACGCCCTGCGTTTTGTCGTAGGCCGTGATTTTGCCATCGGGATGATACTCCACGGTGGTACCGAACATCTCCATGGGGTTGTGATGCTGCGAGCCGTGCATGTATTCGCCCTCGATGCGGTGCGTAGCGTTTTTCAGTGCGTCGTTAGGGTTGCCGCGGGGTGCTGGTGGTGGCATCCAGCCGGTTTTGCCCCGGCCCGGCTCGAAACCTTCGTCGCGCTTCAGCTCAATATTGGTTTCAAACTTCTCTTCTTCGTAGTCGATCTGCAACAGCGAGGCGCCGTAGCGGGCCAGCTCGAAGGTTTCGGCTATAACCACCGCTATGGGCTGCATGTTGAACATGATTTTCTCGTCGTGCAGGGGCCGGAACGGCGAGCCGCCGGGCGCTACATCGTCTTTGTAATTGCGGTCGAACCAAGCCAACGACGGCACGTTTTCGTGCGAGAAAATCTGCACTATACCCGGCAGCGCCAGCACCGGCTCGGAGTGGATTTTAATGATGCGCCCCTTGGTGATGGTGCTGTTGACCACGTAGCCATACAACAAACCCGGCACGTTGAATTCGGCCGAATACTTGGCGGCGCCCGTCACCTTGGCGGGCCCGTCAACGCGGCTGGTAGGCTTGCCGATGTAGCTGGTTCCGGTGGTGCCCGCCTCGACGGTGGGCGGGGTAGTTATAAGCTGGCTCATGGGTTCGAGTTTAGATATGCGTTAGCGTCGAGGGGCTGGTCCATTTCGGTGGCCTGCTTGAGGGCCCGCACGATGGCGCGCTTGCCGAGCTCGATCTTGAAGTTGTTGTAACCGTAACCTTGGGCATTGTGCATGATGGCCGTAGCGGCTTGGCGGAAATTGTCTTCGGTAGCCGACTGGCCACGGAGGGTTTCCTCTACTGCCAGGTCGCGCCACGGCTTGTGCGCCACGCCACCCAAGGCAATACGAGCCTCCTTGATGGTGGTGCCTTCCAGCTCCAACCCTACCGCCACCGATACCACAGCAAAGGCATAGCTGGTCCGGTCGCGCAGCTTGAGGTAGGTGAAATTCTTCTCGAAGCCTTTAGCCGGCAAGTCCAGCCCTGTAATCAGCTCGCCGGTTTCGAGCGTGTTGTCGCGCTCCGGCTGGTCGCCGGGCAGGCGGTGGAAGTCATCGAAAACAATGGTCCGCTCACCGTGTGGGCCACTCACGCGCACCGTTGCTTCGAGGGCGGCCAGTGCTACCGCCATATCCGAGGGGTGGGTGGCAATGCAATGCTCACTGGTACCCAGGATGGCGTGGATGCGGTTGTAGCCTTGCAAGGCCGAGCAGCCGGAGCCAGGCTCGCGCTTGTTGCAGGGCGTGGCGGTGTCGTAGAAATAGTAGCAACGGGTGCGCTGAAGCAAGTTGCCGCCGTTGGTGGCCATGTTGCGCAGCTGCGCGGTGGCCCCGGCCAGTATGGTCTGGCTGAGCAGCGGGTAACGCTTTTCCACTTCGGGGTGCCAGGCGGTGTCGGCGTTGGTGGCGAGGGCGCCGAGCCGCAGGCCGCCTTCCGGGTTGTCTTCAATGGCCGTGAGAGGCAGCTTGTTGAGGCCGATGAGGTGCGTGGGCTTTTCCACGTTTTCCTTCATCAAGTCCAAGAGGTTGGTGCCGCCCGCCACAAACGCCGATTTCGAGTTGGTGGACTTGTCGCGCACGGCTGTATCCACGGCCGTTGCGCTGGTATAGGTGAAGCTGTTCATGAGGTGGTGCTATAGTGAGATAGTGGGTTTGATGCGCGAGTGAAAAAGTGAGTCGATGCTCTGTGCTTGAGCGTCAACTTCCTGTTTTCACTATCTCACTACTTCCCCCTTTTGCTTGTCTACCACTTCCTTCACGGCGGCCAGAATGCCTACGTAGGCGCCGCAGCGGCAGAGGTTGCCGCTCATCAGCTCCCGGATTTCGTCTTCGGTGTGGGCGCGGCCTTCGTTGATGAGGCCCTGCGCCGAACAAATCTGGCCAGGCGTGCAGTAGCCGCACTGGAAGGCATCGTGGTCGATGAAGGCTTGCTGCAAGGGGTGCAGATTGCCTTCCTGGCCCAGCCCTTCGATAGTGGTTACTTCGTTGCCGTCCTGCATAACGGCCAGCGTGAGGCAGCTATTGATGCGCTTGCCGTTGACGAGCACTGTACAAGAACCGCACTGCCCATGGTCGCAGCCTTTTTTGGTGCCGGTGAGGTCGGCGTACTCGCGCAGGGCGTCGAGCAAAGAAGTCCAAGGAGCGAGCTGCATTTCGCGACGCACGCCATTGATAATAAGAGTAACATGCCCAGCAGCCGGTGGCTCAGGCAGCGCGCCGAAGCCGGCGGACAGGGTAGTCGGAGTTGGTTTCATAGATAGGTCTGCGTGCGGGAGTGGAATAGTAGTTGGCGCCGCAAGAGCAATGCGCCTCTGCCTAGTCTGTATCCATACGCCGAGGCTTCACCTAGCGTTACCGTTTCCCTTCTTTTTGCCTCATCCCGTTACCGCCCTTTTGTTGGCCGATCAGAAGCTTTGACGCATTCCGAGCTTGAAAGCGGTTAGCGCCCGAAGTTGCCAAACAAGTTTTCTAGCTGTTCTTAGCGCCACGTAATTGCACTTCTTGTTTCCCTGAGGCTTGCTCCTAGCTTTGCCCTTCGTGCAAAACACAAACGAGTTGTCGCCGGCAAACAAACTTCGCATGGCAGTCAAACCACAAGCCGTTAACGCTTTAGCAATACTAGCAGTAGTAAGAGTAACGCCACTACAAAGAACATAACCGAATAGACGAGGTATATACATCATAATACATCCTGCATATTCTACCCTTACCAGTGAAACCGTGCAGGCATCCGTGAAACTCGTGCTGAACGTCCTGCTTGCCTAGCATTCACCTGGCGATGCATGTCGCTTAAATGAAATTTCTGAACGCTTTTGTTGCTTAACCTAGTCACTTTCCCCTTCTTGCTATGAAAGAAAATATACTTGCGCAGCTACCCCGCACGGTAGGAGCATTGCTTTCCTGGACTTGCCTGTTCGTCGGGCCTGGTTCACTGGCGAAACCCTTCCCAGAGCCCTCTACCCTGTCCGCTCAACAGACGCCCGCCCGGCCGGCGGCGACTGGTGACACCATCCGGATTAACTGCGGCGGCGGAGCCGTGCAAACCAGCGGGGCGGGGAGCAAGTTTTTCGCGGCCGACGCCTATTTCAGCGGCGGTAAGTCCTATAGTAACCCGGCCATTGCCGATGTACTGCAAACCAACGACGACGAGCTATACCGCACCGAGCACAGCGCTACGGCCAACTCAGTGCCTTTCAGCTACAGCATTCCGGTTTCGGCGGGCACGTATACGGTGCGCCTGCACTTCGCTGAAATCTTTTTCGGGGCCACTGGAGGCGGGCCGGGCGGAGCAGGGCGGCGCGTGTTCAGCGTGAACCTGGAAGGCCGCCCCGTCCTCGTCAATTACGATATCCTAGCCGAAGCGGGCTCGATGACGGCCGTTATCAAGGAATACCAGACCACCGTCACGGATAACACGCTGAATCTGGATTTCTCGGCCAGTGTGGACCAGCCCAGCGTGGCGGCCATTGAGGTCCTGCGAACCGCCGATACTTCCCCCACGGGCTGCCAATGGGTGACGGCCGCTCCTTCGGCGTTGGAACGCAAGGAAGGCCAGAGCGCCGTGGTGAACGGCCAGCTCTACACGTTTGGGGGCTACTACGGCAACCTGCAAGGCACCAACCTCACGCAACGCTACGACGTCAACACCAACCAGTGGACAAACTTAGCACCGGGACTTTTCCCAGTTACCCACATGGGCGTTGTGGTGGTTGATGAGCAAGTGTGGTTGATTGGCGGTTTCTCTGGGGAAGTGCACCCCGGCCCCGTGACGGCCGCCGTGCAGGTCTACGATACCCGAACCAACACCTGGAATTTCGGTCCTTCTCTGCCGGCTCCGCGCGGCTCTAATGCCGCCGCGCTGGTTGGCCGCAAGATCCATGTTTTCGGGGGCGTGCTCCCCGACCGCCACACCGATGCCGGTGACCATTATGTGCTGGACGTGGATGATGCGGCCGCTGGCTGGCAGTTGGCCGCGCCGCTGCCCAACCCCCGCAACCACCTGGCCGGCGCCTCTTTAGGGGGCAAGGTATATGCCATCGGCGGCCAGTACGGCCACGACCAAGGCCGCGACATCAACTCCTTGGTGCACGTTTACGACCCGGTTACCAACGCCTGGACGCGGCTAGCCGACTTGCCCGGCCCCCGGTCGCATTTCGAACCCGGCACCTTCACCCTCGACGGCCAGATCCTGATTGTGGGAGGCAGCGCCAACACCACCGACTACGCCGACATCCTGAGCTATAGTCCTGCTGCCAACAACTGGCGCCAGTATTGCACCCTGCCCGCCACCTTGGTAGCTCCTTTTGCACAAGCCATAGGCAACAAATTGGTAGTAGCCCAGGGTGCCCGCGACAATTTTGCCGTGCCCGAGAAAACCACCGAAGTCAGCACCATCACCCGGACGCCCAGCAACATACTCCGCTTTTCGGTGCCGCAACTCACGACTTCGCTCCCGTCGGGTACTGGCGGTATTCTTAAAAATTTACTCTGGACTTACTCAGGCACTGCGTCTTACACCCTCTCGCTGCCTAGTGCTCCGACTTGGCTGAGCTTCCCTAGAAACGGTGGCACTGCCGGTACCCTTGGGCAGGACCTGGAGTTGTATATCAATACGAATGGTCTAACGCCCGGTACGTACACGACCACCGTACAAGCTAGCGCGCCGGGCTACACCACCGCCACCGCCACAGTTACGCTTACCGTCACGGGCCCGAGCGGCGTGGTGCTTGCGCTAAATGCAGGCGGCGGCGCTTACACCGATGCGAATAATATCACCTATCAGAGCGACCAATACTTCAGCGGCGGTGGCACGTTTAGCACCAACAGCCCAATTGCCAACACTTCCGACGATTTGCTGTATCAGACCGAGCGGTACGGCAACTTCAGCTACGCCATACCGCTGCCTAATGGCACCTACTACGTCACGTTCAAGCTAGCCGAGATTTTCTGGCAAGCCTCCCAGCAGCGTCAGTTTGATGTACTAGCCGAAAACGCACTAGAAATAAGCAATCTGGATATGGTTGCCCAAGCTGGCAGCCTCACCGCCCTCGACATTGTCCGGACCATAACCGTAACCGACGGGGTACTCAACCTGCAATTCCGCACCGGCATCGACAATGCGAAGCTAGCGGGCCTGCTCATTGAAAACGCTTCCGCAGCAGCCCGAACCACAGCCTCTACAGCGCTGAAAACTAAACCGGCAACTCGTTCATTAGCTAGCAACTGGAACCTATACCCTAATCCTGTCTCTGAAAAAGCCACCCTATCCTTCACGGCCGCGGCAAAGCAGGTGGCACGGGTAGAGGTTTTGAACAGCCAGGGCCGCGTGGCTTTGCAAGAAACGCAATCAACCGTGGCCGGCGCTAATCAGCTAGAACTTGCCACCTCGAAGCTTGCGGCAGGCGTTTACATCATCCGGGTATATCTTCAGGAAGGCATCATCAACGCCCGCATGCTGGTGGTAAAGTAAACCACCTATCTATTTCGAAAAGCCGAGCGGTCCTGTCCGCTCGGCTTTTTTGTTTTACCTATACAGTCGTTACCAACGCCATCAGCACGTCAGACTAATCTGGCAACAGCCAATCCAATGATTCTACCTGCTTAACAGGACAGCCTTTTTGCTGTGATTCACAAGCTCTGAGTGCTACTGGCTTACTCTTACCAAACCTTGGTTTTACAGCCCGTACGTTACGGCTAGGTAGTACAGCCCCCCCACGCTCGGACCACCGAGGTACGACACGTAATACTGGTTGAGTAAGTTGCTGGCGCCGAGCTTGAAGCGCAGACTGGGAGCGGCCACGGTATAGCTCACTTGGGCATCGAAGGTGTGGTAGGCGGGCACGTAGCCGTTCACCAGAAAGGTTTGCGAGTAGTACCGGGCCTGCCAGCGGTAGTTGACACTGAAGCCGAAGTTCTTGTAGGCGTTTTCATTGCCCAAGCTTAGATTGTAGGCCCAACGGGGCGTGTTGAAACCGTCTTCTAGGCCGTCGCCGGACTCGGTGCGGTCGAGGCGGGTGTAGGTGACGCTGGCGCCGGCCAGGTAGCCCGCGGCTAGCTCGTAGCGCAAGCCAAGGGAGCCACCGTAGTTGTAAACCTGGCTTTGGGCGTTGGTCCAGAGGCGGTAGCGGTTTTGGGTGGCGCGGTTGCTGAGGTAGATGGCGGCCGAGTCAGGGTTGTTGGTTTTGGGCACGTAAGCTTCCACCTGCGCAATAAAGTCGCGGTAGGAGTTGTAGTAGAAATCCACGTCGAGCAGCAGCCGGCCACCCGGCAACAGCGCCGCCTTGTAGCCCAGCTCCAACGACTTGATGTACTCGGGCTTCAGATAGGTATAGGGCGTTCTGACCAAACGATTCTGGTTCTGTTCGATAGCTAGGCGCCGCTTTTCGGCCGCGCTAGCCAAACTGGTATTGGCGTTGATGGCGGCCGTTACGGCGTTGTTGAAGGCATCAATAGAACTGCGCAAGTAGCTGTTCTCGAACACCCCATCCGACATCACCCGCAGCCCGCCAATGCGCTTCACTTGCCCGCTGTTCACGTTCGAAAACCCCTCAAACAAGCTCGGAAACCGGTAGCCGCTTTGGTAGCTCACCCGAAAGTTGTGCTGCCGGGCAGGTGAGTACACGGCCGTGAAGCGCGGATTGAAGCGGGCACTGAAGTAGTCGTTCTTGTCAACCCGGAGCGTGGCCGTGAGCCGGATTCGCTCGTCCAGCAACCGGGCGCCGGCCTGCACAAAGCCACCGGTTTTGCTGTAGGTCAGGTTGTCGTTGAGGGGGTCTTTGTTTGCTTCGGGGTTGATGAAGTAGTTGCCATCGGGCTGGATGATGTAGGTGCGGTGGTCGGCGCCTACCAGCAAGTCAAGGGTGGTGGGCCACTGGTTGCCGCTGCGGCGCAGGGCTTCGGCTAAATTCACTTGGCCCTCGGCGTGCACCAAATCAGCCTGCACGCGCAGGGCGGCCCCTTGGTCCCAGTTGTTGATGTCCGCTAACTCGCCTAGCCGCTGCTCGAACGCCGAGGTGCCGGGTTGCAAGCGGCCCGCATCGGCGGCGCTGCGGGCCGCGGCATGGGCTTGCGCTACGGTTTGGCCAGCAACCGTAGCGGCGTTCCAAGCAGTGGTGTAGTCTTGGTTCCAGGCGGCATCCGGCTTGTAGCTACGGTCCAGGTTCTCGGCCGCCGAGCGTAGATTGTAGCTCTTGCCGGTGTTTTCGGTGGTGAGATATGCTCTAGCTCGCACCACCGGAGTGGTTAGCTGCAAGGCGTGTTGTTGCAGGCGGTAATCTTCCAGCTGAAAGCGGTTGGAGCGTTGGTAGACGTTGTCGAGCACGGTGCCCCGGTAGGTGTACGCTAGTTCGGTAGCGGCGCCAAGCTTGTAGTGCAGCGCGGCGTCGTACTTGATGGTTTGCAAGTGGTAGTCTACCACGTCCTTTTCATTGTAGCCGGTGCGGGCCACCGAGTAGCTTTTGCCGCCTAAAGTCAGCGTGCTGCGGTTCGAGGACTCGTTGCCGTAGCTGTTTACCGGGTCCTGGGCAGGATTTTCAGCTCCGAAAAGACTGATGGTAGCGTTGCCGTTGGGATTGAGCTCGGTTTGGTCGTTGGCTATCCAATCGTAGCCCCGCAGGTAGGTGCCGTTCACCTTGAAGGCCAGCTTGGGCGTCAGCACTTTGGCATAGCGGACACTCGTCTCAGAAAATAACTTCGCGCCGCTGTTGGGGTCGTTGACGTGGTTGACGCCCGTTTTTTGCTGGATGCTCAGTCCCTCACTCCGAAACGGATTCTTGGTGCTGAAATTGGCTAGCCCGTTGATGGCATTGAGCCCGTAGAGCGCCGCAGCCGTACCCGGCACAATTTCCACGGTATTTATATCCAAATCACTCGGCCCCAGCACATTCCCTATCGGCCCGCCGATGTGGGGCGCTTGGTTGTCGATGCCATCCACGAGTTGCGCAAACCGCACGTTGGTGGTGTTGGTGAAGCCGCGGGCGTTTATCACCTTAAAGCTCAAGCTCGGCGTAATCACCTGCACGCCCTTCAGATGCTCGATGGCGTCGAAAAATGAGGGAGCCGGCGTGAGGCGCAAAGCCCGCGCGTTCAGCTTCTCCACCGTCACCGGCGACTGCAAGAAGCTTTCTTCCACTTTGGAAGCGGCCACCACCACCTCCCCCAGCGACACGTTCTGACGGGTGGTGTCAACTGGAACCGTAGTTTGGGCGGGCCGTCGTTGCGCTTGTGCCAGTAGCGGCATCAGGAACACCGAAACCACGACTAGCGGCAGCCCTGCTCCTAGATAAGTAAAGTTTCTCATGCAAGTCGTTATATTCCTTCAAACATAACGCATACCGCTGCAAATTGTTAGCAGTTGCTTGCTTTCTCGGAAAGGAGGCTTTTGTACCTTCACTTAATCAGCAAAAGGCATCACGGCCAGTTACAATGGTTTTGTGAACGGTGTAGAGACGCGACACTTCGCGTCTCGGCGTTGAACGGGTCTAGTGGCACAATCTAAACAACGTCAGCAACGCCGAGACGCGAAGTGTCGCGTCTCTACATGTCGTGTACACGGTTTTGTAAAACTGCCAAAAAACGCAACGCAGATAGAGGCGGCACCGCAGAAGTGGCTTTCATAGCAGCCGCGCTGCTTCCATCCGCATAAACTCCTGGAACCGCCCTTGTAGCGCCTGAAACTCTTGAATCAGCTGTTGGCCTTCGGCGGTTACTTCGGCGCCACCGCCGCGCTTACCGCCCGCTTGGGTGAGCACAAGTGGGGAAGCTGCCTGCGCATTCAGGGAGCTAACCAAGTCCCACGCCCGTTTGTACGACATTCCCATGGCCTGCGCGGCTTTCGATATAGAGCCCAGCGCCTGAATTTGCGTCAGTAGTTCCAGCCGCCCGATGCCCATGAACCGGTCGTTGTTGGTTTCCACCCACAAGCGGCCGTTGAGGTGAAAGGCAAGGTCAGCACGCAACAAGTTTTTCATGCCTGTAATCTTACAAAAAAGGCGCTAACCCAACGGTAGAGAGCTGATAGCTTGTTTATCAACAATAAAATCATGGCCAAATTCAAAAAAGCAGGAGCTCCTCTGCAACCTACTGGCCCTTCCTTGCGGATAGCTAGCTAGCAGTCAGGTGGACTGCTACTATCATTTACCCTTAATTGAATGTAATCCATGGAACCCACTCAATCTGCCAACTCTTCAGCCTCCGACCAAGACCAGAACACGCAACCAACCGCCTCTACTAACGCAGAAACCAGCGGCTCTACTGCCTCCGACACCTCCAACGGCACGGGCCAAAGATCCGCTGATAGCACGGACTGGTCGGATCTTGCCAACCTGCAAAAGGTAGTGGACCAACTACCGCAGGGGGTGCGCGACTTCTTCTCTAACTCCTGGAATCAGGTAGGCAAAACGTGGGGCCAAGTAGGCGGACAAGTAAATAAAATGAGCACCACGCAAAAAGTAGCTGGCGCTGCGGCCCTGGTTGGCATCGGCTATCTGGCCATGCGCTCGGGCAAGTCCTCTAAAAAAGAGGCGGGCCGCTACAGGTCTTCGCCTAGCACCAGCCACTCATACCAGGCCCCCGAGCAGAATTACTCCTCCCGCAGCGGCTATTCCAGCAGCGGACAGTACTACTCGGCCGGTTCGCGGCCCGATACTAGCCGTCGCATGGACATGGGCCCCAACCCTGATGCAGGCGCTAGCTTCGACCGGCAAAACGTATCCCGCTCAGGTGGCAGCTACTCCACCGATTCCGATGCCCCATCTAGCTATGGTTCCGGTTCTTCCGCCTACCGTGGCGCAGGTTCGCAAGGCAGCGCAGGCTCCTACTCCGGCGCTGCCGATTCCGACTACGATACCGGCATCTAAGGTTAACTTATAGCCGATCTTTATGGAGCCCATGGACTCAGCATGACGCCCCGTGGATATAGTTCTACTGCACGAGCTAGAGTAATTCTCTGGTTAGAGTACTGGCTGGCAGAGGCTTCGCACTACAGCCTCTGCTCCAATGTGGAAACCGCAGTAATAGCCACTTGAAAAGCAAAGGGCCAGCCGTTCTCGGCTGGCCCTTTCTGTTCTAGAACGGTGGCGGACCGTCGTCGAAGTTGCTGCGGGGGAACGGCTGCGCGGGAGGTGGCCCGTCATTGTTGATGCGCGAACCCAGGCGAATGGTGTTTGGGGCGAAAGCCGAAGGATCTTCGTCGAATGTGCTGCTTGGGAAGGCGCCCGTATTGAAACTACCGGCGTCGCCGAAGCCGCCGGCACCGTCGAGGTCGGCAAACTTGGTGAACTTGCCGATGAACTTGAGTTGCACCGTTTCCAGGGAGCCATTGCGGTGCTTGGCAATGATAACCTCGCCGGTGCCCTGCGTGGGATTGCCCATTTCGTCTTCGGTAATCTTGTAGTACTCAGGCCGGTACAAGAAGATTACCATGTCGGCGTCCTGCTCGATAGAGCCCGATTCGCGAAGGTCACTAAGTTGGGGCTTCTTGTCGCCGCCGCGGGTTTCGACGGAGCGCGAGAGCTGCGACAAAGCCAATACGGGCACATTCAGCTCTTTGGCAATGCCTTTGAGTGCCCGCGAGATACTAGCAATTTCCTGTTCGCGGTTGCCCATGCCCTTGCCGTCGGTGTTGCCGGTCATCAGCTGCAAGTAGTCGATGATAATCATCGAAATATCGTGGTGCGCTTTCAGGCGGCGGCATTTGGTACGCAATTCCCGAATACTAAGGCCCGGCGTATCATCAATGTAGATGGGGGCTGACGACAAAGCCGAAATTTTGTGGTTAAGCTGCGCCCACTCGTAGTCGGCCAGATTGCCTTTCTTGATTTTCTCGGAATCCAACTCCGCCTCCGCCGAAATCAGACGATTCACGAGCTGTAGGGACGACATTTCCAGCGAGAAAATAGCCACCGGTTTCTTGAACTCCACCGCCGCGTTGCGCATCGCCGATACTACGAAGGCCGTTTTACCCATGCCCGGTCGCGCCGCAATAATCACGAGGTCAGAGGGTTGCCAGCCGCTGGTTACGCGGTCCAGGGCCGAGAAGCCGGAGGGTACGCCGGTGAGGCCGTCCTTCTGGTTTTTCTTTTCTTCCAGCTCTTTGATGGCCTTGCCCATCAGGCTGCGCATGTCGTCGAAGTTCTTCCGAATGTTGGATTCCGATACTTCAAACAGGGCTTGCTCGGTGCTGTCGAGCAGGTTGAACACGTCGGTGGTATCCTCGAAAGCGTCGCGTTGAATAGTACTGGCAATATTGATCAGCTCGCGCTTGATGGCGTTTTCGGTGATGATACGGGCATGGTACTCCACGTTGGCCGCCGAGTTGACCTTGAACGTGAGGTTGGCCACGTAGTGCGCCCCACCGGCCGCCTCCAACTCGCCCATCTCGCGCAACTCATGCGTAACGGTCAGAATATCAATAGGCTCCGACTTATCAAACAGATTGAGAATGGCCTTGAAGATGCGCTGGTGCCCGTCTTTATAGAAGCTCTGCTCTTTAAGAATGTCGATTACGGTGGTTAGGGCGTCCTTTTCGAGCATGAGCGCACCCAGTACGGCGGCTTCTAGCTCCAGAGCCTGTGGCGGCAGCTTGCCCGCTGGGCCACCCGCCGGAACTACCGCCGGGCGGCTGTTCCAGGCGGCTTTGGCACGCGAGGCTGATAATTTCAAGCGGTCATCCATCCGGTCGTTCATTACTAAAGTAAGCAATACAATGTAAGCAGGTTCGGGCAGTTTTCAGTTGGCGCTAGTTTGACTTCGTGCCCATCAAACTGTTTTCCCTGCCTGATATTTTCTTGAAGGGGCACAAAGCTAACGGCTGGGCCTTACAATCCGGAAGTGGTAGAAATGGTTTCTTTTGTGTATGATGAGGAGAAGGGCGCGGACCAGGAGCTGAAGTTAGCAGACATAAGTAAACCGCGAAAAAAAGTTGTGTTTCTCAGCTTCTACCTTCTAGCTCCTAGCTCCTTCTTACCTTTGCCGCCCGCTTACCCACTTCCCTGAATGGCCGCTACGCCCACCTCTTCCCTTCAACGCCTTCACCTGACTGCCGTTGGGGGCAGCATCATGCACAATCTGGCTTTGGCCCTGCACCAGCGCGGGGCTCACGTCACGGGCTCCGACGACGAGATATTTGAGCCGGCCAAAAGCCGCTTGCAAGCCGCCGGCCTATTACCCACTGCCGAGGGCTGGTTTCCCGAAAAAATAACCGCCGACTTGGATGCCGTGATTATCGGGATGCACGCGCGGGCCGACAACCCGGAGCTGTTGCGGGCGCAGGAGCTGGGCCTACGGGTGTACTCGTTTCCCGAGTTCATCTACGAGGCGTCCAAAGACAAGCAGCGGGTGGTAATTGGCGGCTCGCACGGCAAAACCAGCATCACGTCCCTGATTTTGCACGTACTGCGCTACCACGGCCGCAAGTTTGACTACGCAGTAGGGGCCCAGCTCGAAGGCTTCGACTTGATGGTGCAACTCACCGAAGACGCGCCCATTATCATCATCGAGGGCGATGAGTACCTGTCGTCGCCGATTGACCGGCGGCCGAAGTTTCACCTTTACCAGCACCACATTGGCGTCATTTCCGGCATCAGCTGGGACCATATCAACGTGTTTGCTACCGAGGAAATCTACCGGGAGCAGTTCAAGATCTTCGCCGAGATGACGCCCAAAGCCGGCACGCTCATCTACGACCAGGACGACGAGCAAGTGCAGCTCGTGACGGTGCCTAGCAGCCCCGATGTGGAATACATCGGCTACGGCCCGCACGAGCACGTAATCAAGGACGGCAAAACGTTCTTGCTCAACAAAAAAGACGAGAAGGTGCCCGTGCAGGTATTTGGTGAACACAACCTGCGCAACATTTCGGCCGCCAAAGAAGTCTGCAAGCAATTAGGCATCAAAGGAAAGCCGTTTTACGAGGCCTTGGCTACGTTCAAGGGCGCGGCCCGCCGGCTGGAGCTAGTAGCCGAAGGCGACGACTCAGTGGTGTACAAGGATTTTGCCCACGCCCCAAGCAAGCTGAAAGCCACGGCCACCGCCTTTAAAAAGCAATTCCCGAAGCGCCGACTGGTAGCCTGTTTGGAGCTGCACACGTTCAGCAGCTTGAACCCGGCGTTCCTGCCTCAGTACGCCCACACCTTCGATGCCCCCGACGTGGCCGTAGTGTATTTCAACCCGCACGTGCTGGAGCACAAGCGCCTGCCGCCCCTGGCGCCCGAGCAAGTAGCCCAGGCCTTCAACCGCCCCGATTTGCAGGTTTTCACCGACAGTAAACAGCTGGCGCACTACCTGCACACGCAGAACTGGCAAGACGCCAACCTGCTGATGATGTCCTCGGGCACGTTTGATGGACTGGATTTGAAGCAGTTGGCCGCGGAAGTTGTTAGTGCTTAGGGGCGGTAGTTCGGCTGCCTCCACTTTCACTCGTTGAAGCAGCCGAACCAGTGCCACTAGGCATCAAGTACCAGATCTTATGAAACAATCTTTGCTCCTGCTGCACGGCGCCTTAGCCTGTGAAACACAGCTGAAGCCGTTGGCTCGCGAGTTGTCGGCGTTTTACAACGTCCATACTTTTTCGTTTAGCGGGCACGGTGGTCGGCCGCTGGATACGGACGGGTTTTCAATGCAGGGGTTTGCAGCAGAAGTGAAGCAGTTTGTTCAGGAGCACGGTTTGCCACCAGTCCACATTTTTGGCTACAGCATGGGCGGCTACGCTGCCTTAGCGGCGGCAGCCGCCGCACCAGGTACTATTCGCAGCATCACCACGCTTGGCACCAAGCTCGACTGGTCGCCGGCTACGGCGGCTGTGGAAACGCGCTTTCTGGACCTCGATACCCTGCGCGCAAAAGTACCTCAGTACGTGACCCAGCTAGAGCAGCAACACGCCCCCACGCCCCTCCCCGACTTGCTCGCGGCTACGGCCGCCATGATGCGCCGCCTCGGCAAGGCCCCACTACTCACGCCGGGCATCTTGGCCACTCTCGATGTGCCGGTGCAGGTGATGGTAGGTGAGCTCGACAAAACCGCCGGCGTAGATGCCTCGCGCTACTTCACCGACCACATGACCCACGCCACCTTCGAAATCCTGATGAACACGCCGCATCCCTTGGAGCGCGTGAACCCGGATTTGCTGGTTAAGCGCATTGCTGGTTTCATTGAAACCGCTGGGTAGCATAAGCCCAGTAACTAGACTTAATTGCTACGCAGTCCGAGCGGCTGCTTTCGAGCGTCACCTCTCCAGCATGAAAAAAGCCCGCTGATGGCGGGCTCTGTCTATTTCTCGGGCTCCGTTGGTTTAGGCAAATGCTCGGGCTTGGGTCGGCGCCGGTCGGTGGTGAGTAGTAGCGCCAAGGCCGTGAGGGAGAGACGCATAATCCATTTGCGGCTGAGCATGGCTAGCGGGGGAAAAAGGTGTTGTTGTCGATTACGCGCAAGTCGCAGCTACTACCACCGGAGTTTTCCTCGCAGGTAGTGCCCACAATATCATTGCTCTCGAAGTTGAAAAAACAAAATGTGCAGCCTACTCCCGAAATGATGTAACGGGAGGCGTTGGAGCGCAACATCAGCTCCGATTCGGAAGCCAGCGTGAGCGGAATGGCCATCCCCCGAAACATGCCGTTGCGCAAACCCAACCCCACTAAATAATAGGAAGCCGGATCTTTGGGGTCGCCCTGTACTTTGCGCACCATGGTTTTGTCGATGCTGGTGCCGTCGCCGAATTGGCGGGTGAAAGACTGGGCCAGCTGCTCACGCGGTATCAGGTATTTAATCATGCCTTTCTCTCCCACCGATGCCACAATCTTGCTGCTCGGCTCTTGCTTGCGGCTGATATCACTTTTATCGGGCGACGTGAATTCGGGAATACCTTTCTTCGTGGTTTCGCAAGCGGGCAACACGGTGGTAAGCAGTGCAGAAGCCAACAACAGGCGCAAAAAACGGGGCATCATAATCATCATGCCGGAAAGGTAACGGGTCGAGGCGAGTTAACGCTTATAGTATTTGCGAGCCTCCGGTAATTCTCGCTGAATGGCAGCAACGCGTGTGCCATTGGAGGGGTGAGTGGAAAGAAACTCTGGTGGTGAAGCTTCTCCCTCGCGGGCGTCCATGCGCTGCCAGAACCCCACGGCTTTGTCGGGGTCATAACCCGCCATAGCCATAAAGATCAGTCCTAAGTGGTCGGCTTCCGACTCTTGGCTCCGGCCGTACTTCAACAGGCCCAACTGCGAACCAAGACCTACGGCCTGTAAAAACACGTTCTGCGTGCCCGTGGGGTTTTGCCCCACGGCCGCCGATAGCACTCCTCCTAAATTTTGCGTGGCCATCTGCTGGCTCATACGCTCGGTGCTGTGCCTGGCTACGGCGTGCGCAATTTCGTGGCCTAACACTACGGCCAAACCGGTTTCATCTTGCGTGATGGGCAAGATGCCGCTATAAACGGCCACTTTGCCGCCCGGCATACACCAAGCGTTTTCCTGCTTGTCATCGAGCAGATTGTATTCCCAAGCGTAGCCTTCGAGCTGGCTCTGTTGATTTTGCTGCCGGAAGTATGTTTCTACGGCCTGTTGAATACGTTGCCCCACACGCTGCACCATGGCCGCCTGCGTGCCGCTGCTGACAACCTTACTGGAAGCAAGTACTTTTTGATATTCGGTAGCGGCCATCGAGTTCATTTCGGCATCGGAAACGAGGCTGAGTTGGCGGCGGCCCGTAATGGGAACGGTAGAGCAGGCAGCGGCCATAACCAGACAACTGACCAAGGCTATGTTCTTGAGCATAAGTGCGGTGACGTTGGAGAAAAACAGAACAAGTAAACAGAGTACTGCCCCAGCCTAGCTCGGCAGTATATCGGTTTTTAAAGATGCTCCCCTATACGTTGAAGAACCCAAAAAAAGTTTGGCTACCCCCCGGCCCAGCTCGGTAGGTCAAGCAGCTAATTGCCTTTCTGGTTTTCGGGCCGCGAATTAACCGCTAATTTTGGTTGCCTGGATAAGTTGTTCTGTTGTCTTAACCGGGGTGTCTTCCGCTTTGCCTACCCTCAGAAAAACGTTAGCGGCCCAGATGCTTCGATTCCTTTGCAGCACGTTCTTGCCTCCGAAACCCAAGCTTCCCAAGACTTTAACTGCCCCATGAAAATCCTCTGCATCGGCCGCAACTACGCCGACCATATCACCGAACTCCAAAACGAAACGCCCGACGCGCCCGTCATTTTCTCTAAGCCCGACACGGCCCTGCTCCAACGCAACCAACCCTTCTTCTACCCCGATTTCTCGCAGGACATTCACCACGAAATCGAGCTGGTGCTGCGGGTGTGCAAGAACGGCAAGAACATCGACGAGAAGTTTGCCCATACTTACTACGATGCCATCGGCCTGGGCATCGACTTCACGGCCCGCGACTTGCAAAGCAAGCTGAAAAGCAAAGGCTTGCCTTGGGAATTGGCCAAAGGCTTCGACGGCTCGGCCCCGCTCGGCGAAACGTTCAAACCCGTCAGTGACTTTCCGAATCCGAAAGACATCAATTTCCGGCTGGAAGTGAACGGCGAAGTGCGCCAGCAAGGCAACTCCGGCCTCATGCTACACCCCTTCGACGCCATCATCAGCTACATTTCCAAGTTTATAACCCTGAAAATGGGCGACCTTATTTTTACCGGCACCCCAAGCGGCGTAGGCCCCGTGAAAATCGGCGACCAGCTCACGGGCTATATCGGCGACGAAAAAATGCTGGACGTGGCGGTGAAGTAGCGAAATCAAACGTGCGTCCTGCTGAGCAGGGTGAAGCCTCTGGCGTGCGACCAGCAGACGCCAGAGCAAGCAGGACGGACGATACGATAGGCCTCCTAAGTGCGTTGATTCCTGCCGCCTAACCTTTACTTTGACAATGGGTGTAGCTCCAAGCTGGCCAGCTTGGGGCACTTCGCCTTCCTCCACCTAATGATTGACAGAACAACCCCGTCAGCGGGACGCCGTACCCGGCGTTTGCTTCTGTGTTTTTGTACTTGCTGATTGATTTTGCGAATGCCCAATAAGTTGATTTCTCCGCCGCGGCGGCTGTTGAGTTTCTCCCTTCTCCCCCTGTTTCTGCTGATTTTAGGACTCCAACCAGCTTCTTGCGGCGGGCAAGAACCCGATTCTGTTATTTCAGAGCCTACCGCTGAAACGCCCGCTGGTCCGCAGCCGGTGGTGCCCAACGGCTACTTCTTGTTGCCCATCAAGCCGGGCAAAACCAATTTCTTGGCCGCTAGCATGGGCGAGCTTAGGCCAAACCACTTTCACGGTGGCCTCGACATCAAGACTGACGGCCGCGTGGACCTGCCCGTATATGCCGCCGCCGACGGCTACATTTCGCGGCTGAAGCAGAGCAGCTTCGGCTACGGCAATGTGCTCTATATCACCCACCCCAATGGGCTAACCACGGTGTACGGCCACCTCAACCACTTTCTGGGCGCTACGGCCGCCGAGCTGTTGCAGCGCCAATACGAGAAGCAGAGCTACGAGCTAGAGCTATTTTTCAAGCCCAACCAGTTTCCGGTGAAGCGCGGCGAAGTGGTGGCCCTGTCGGGGAATACGGGGGGCTCGGCGGGCCCGCACCTGCACTGGGAAGTGCGCAACGCCCAAGACCACCAGCTAAACCCGCTGCAATGGGGGGGCTTCACTGAGATTCAGGACCACATAGCGCCCATGCTCCAGGCGTTTGCCGTGGAGGCGTTGGGCATTGAAGCACGCGTGCAGGGGGTCTTTGGCAAATCGGTGTTCGTGCCCAAAACGCCGCCCTTGCCCAATGGCGGGGGCTACGTATGGGCCGATACCATTTCCGCATTCGGTTCGGTTGGCCTCCTACTGCAAGGCTTCGACCGATTTGACGGGGTCTGGAACAAAAACGGTTTGCAACGAGTGGAAATTCGGGTCAACGGGCAGCCCTTCTATCGCCACGTAGTGGATGATGTGCCTTTTCCGGAGGGCACCCGCCAAGTCAACCAGCACATGGATTATGAGTGGCGCTACACGCAAGGACGGCAGTTCGAGAAGCTGTTTGTAGACGACGGCAACGACCTGACGATGTACACCACCGGCCCCGAAAAAGGCCGCCTGCGCGTGGAAGACGGCAAATTATACGCCGTGGAAATCCTGCTCGCCGACTCCTATGGTAACACTACGCCCCTGCGCTTTGTGCTGCGGGGCCAGCAGCCGGTGTACTACAAAACCCGCTCGACGCTGGTGAAAAAGCCGGTCCTGCGCTACGACATCAGCCGCAACCTGCTAGTAGCCGTAGCCGCCGACCCCGATACGGCCGCTTCCAGTGGTCCGCTCACGCTCTTCAAAGGCAACCGCCGCCTCACGCTGCGCCCGAGCTACACGGTGCTCAGCCAAAACACCTACCTCTACGACCTGCGCGCCGGCCTCCCCGACTCGATGCAATTCGGCAGCATCACCAAGCGCTTCGACCGGCAGGCCCTCATCCCCTCCGGCCGCGACTTCGCCTTCACTACCGGCAATTTGCAGCTAGGTTTCGGCTCCCAAACGCTGTTTGACACGCTATTTGTGTTAACCAGCTATAAGGCGGGCGTTTGGACGGTGCACCAGCCGCGCACCCCGCTCTACCACAGCCTCAGCCTCACCTTGAGACCCGAAACCGAAGTGGTAGACAAAACCCGCACGGCCATCTACGGCGTCACGGCCAAGGGCGGCCGGGCGTACGTGGGTGGCAAATGGGAAGGCAATTCTATTACCGCGCCCATCAAAGCCTTCGGCCAGTTCAAGCTTCTTACCGACACTATTCCGCCCTCGGCTCGCCTGCTGCGCAAAGGTCCCGCAGGCGTGGTCTTTAAGGTCGGCGACGACCTTTCGGGCCTGGCTTCCTACAAGCTGGAAGTGAACGGGCAATTCCACTTGCTCCGCTTCGAGCACAAAAACGCCACGCTTTTCTCGGAACGTTCCGACACGCTCGGCCCTCCCCTGCGCGGCCCCGCCACCCTCTACCTCCGCGACCAAGCTGGCAACGAGAAGGCCGTGAACGTAGTGCTGTAAGAGGTGAGCTTGTAAGCTTGTGAAATTAGGAGGCGGGGTTGCTCCTATTCATTCACTCGTTCACCCCTCCCACGAGTTCACAGCCTCACTCTTTCCGCTCCAGCACTTCGTCAATTAGGCCGTATTCTTTGGCTTCGTCGGCGCGCAGCCAATAGTCGCGGTCCGAGTCGTCGTGAATTTGCTGGTAGGTTTTGCCGGTGCGCTCGGCGTAAATGCTGTAAAGCTCCTGGCGCAGCTTCACCACCTCGCGAGCCGTAATTTCGATGTCGGCTGATGGGCCCTGCACCCCGCTACTGGGCTGGTGAATCATGACGCGGGCGTGAGGCAGGGCTGAGCGTTTGCCAATGGCACCACCGCACAGCAGGAAAGCGCCCATACTGGCTGCCAGCCCGGTGCAGATAGTGGCCACATCGGGCCCGACGTATTGCATGGTGTCGTAGATGCCAAACCCGGCGTACACCGAGCCCCCCGGCGAGTTGACGTAGAGCAGAATATCTTTCTTGGCGTTCACTGACTCTAGAAACAAGAACTGCGCCGTGATGATGTTGGCAATGTTGTCGTCGACGGCCGTACCAAGGAACACAATCCGGTCCATAATCAGCCGCGAAAACACGTCGATTTCCGCGAAACGAGTGGGCCGCTCCTCGATAACGGAGCGGGTCATGTTGGTGACGAACGTGCAGCCCTGGCCTTCGATGCGGCTTACATACCGGTCGACACTTAGGCCGTTGAGGCCCTGCCCGTGCACGGCAAATTTTCGGAATTCCTGTTTGGTTGACAGCATGGGAAAGTGGAAATAACAGGCATGCCGGTGCCCTTCGGCTCGAAAGCCTAGACACTCAGGGTGGCCCCGATGAAGTAGGAAAAGAAAGGTTTAGCGGTTGCGCGGGAACCACCACCAGCCGTTGCGGATAGCCCGCAAGCCCACCGTGGCCAACTGGCTCCAGCGGCCAGGGCGCGGCCCATATAGCCGCTCATGAATAACTTCTAGCTCACGCCGCAACTGCCGCTGGCCCGCTACATACAACCCCTGATACACGCGCCGCTGCGCCTCGGTGTCGGTTTCCAGGTCGGCATCGAGCAGTTGCTGCAAGGCCCATTCTTCAGCTTGCCCCGGTTGCGGGCCACCTAGCAGATGCTGCTCGATTCGTTGCAGGCGTTTCAGCTCTGAGCGCATGAGGTTAGTGGCTGAAATTTTCAACTAGCACATTGCGCACCGAGTTGCGCAGCCGCTCCAAGCACTTGAATTTCTGCACTGTAGCAGAGCGTACGTTGCGGTACTGGTGGGTGCTGGCAATTTGCTCTAAGGGCTGCTGGAAATAGTAGAAAGACAGCAGAATACTCTTGCACTTCTCCCCTAGCCGCTCCACGTATTCCAGCACCGATACTTCCTCTGCCGCCGCCCCTGCTTCGGCCGCTTCTCCTTGGTCGGGCACTTGCAGGTGCTCTTCGTTGAGGTCGGCGAGGTTGCAGCGCTGCCGACGGTCTACTTCCCGGCGCCAAATGTTGCGGGCCACGGCCACCAGGTAAGTACTAGCCGATGCCGTGAGTTCCAAGGTACCCGCCACAGCTTTTTCATAGAACACCACCAACGCATCATGAAACACATCCTTGGCATCTTGCGCGGTACCGCCGTGCTGCAACACATGGTGCCGTACCATTGGAAAGGTGTGCTGATAGAGCTGCGTGAGCGTTTGGTCGCGGTTGGTTTGCAGGGCGTGCCGCAGCTGTGCAGCAGACTGATTTGGCGAGAGCGGCAGAAGGTTTGTTGTTTTCATCGAAGTGCAAAGTCTACTGGTTAATCCGCCTTTCTGCCAACTATCACCCTTGTTTGAAAGATAAAATAAAGAACGGCACTAAGTGCATTAGCGAGGGCGCCTCATCCACTAACCCTCTCTAAAGAGAGAGGAACAATCTTCTAAAGTTAGAGCTAGTCTGCTAGCTCCTTCCTCATCTGAGGAGTGGTTGGGGGTGGTTGATTGATCGTTGAACGATCAACTAGCTTTAGTTTTCTAGCTCTAGCTAGCCACCCCGGCCTGCGGCCAGCCCTCCTTAAAAAAGGAAGGGAGCTAGGTACTCTAGTTTTCTAACTTTAACTGCAAATTTTCTTTTGAGAGGACAGCTCGTAAGCCGAAGGTTCCTGCTTACACATCCCACCGTTAAGCTGGCGCGTACAGCAAGCGTACACTCCAACTCGTCATCATGACTAAAGTAAATAAAGTCCGGCAGCCTGTTTTGTTTGCAACGGCCGTGGCCGCAGTGGCTACGGGAGTAGCGGCCTACGGCTACGTACGCCGCAAGATGTACGCCCCGCTACCCACCGTACCACACGTGAATCTGCATAAGTACAGTGGTTTGTGGTATGAAGTGGCCCGGCTTCCAACTCGCTTCGAAAAAGGCTGCCAACACGTTACGGCTGAGTACAAAGTACGCCCCGATGGCAAAGTAGACGTGCTCAATACCTGCCATAAAGAAGGGCTCAACGGCCCCGTTGAAACCGCAAAGGGCATTGCCCGCACCATGGATGCTACGTACTCCAAGCTGAAAGTCAGCTTTTTCTGGCCCTTTGAAGGCGACTACTGGATTCTGGACCTCGACTACGCCGACTACCAATATGCCCTGGTTGGCACGCCTAGCCGCGAGAATCTGTGGATCCTGAGCCGGAACCCGCACCTAGAGCGTAGCCGTCGCGACCACCTCATCGGCAAGGCCCGTGAACTAGGTTTCCCGGTAGAAAAGATACTGTTCACCCCGCAACCCATGGCCGAAAAGCCCTAGTGGATTCGCAGCAGTCTATAAGTTGAATCAGCCAGACAAGTATGCCACGAGTATTATATTCCGTGCCGCCTACTGGCCTTAAGGTTTGCGCTGGACCGCCGCAGTTGCGCTGACTAGTTTGGCGCAACTGCGGCGGTCCAGCTTCATGTGTTTCCGCGCTACTGCTACATTTGCCGAAACACTTGTTCTATGTCACTTCCCCAAGCCGGCGACCTCGCCCCCGATTTCACTGCCAAAGACCAGAATGGCACCACGCACCGCCTCGCCGATTACAAAGGCCGCCGGGTGGCGCTCTACTTCTACCCCAAAGACGACACTTCCGGCTGCACCGCCCAGGCCTGCGACTTGCGCGACAACTACCAGAGCCTACAAGCGGCCGGAATTCAAGTGCTCGGCGTCAGCATCGACAGCGAAAAGTCGCACCAAAAGTTTGCCACTAAGTATGATTTGCCGTTTCCGCTACTCGTCGATGAAGACAAGAAGCTAGTAGAAGACTACGGCGTGTGGCAGGAGAAATCGATGTACGGCCGCAAGTATATGGGCACCATGCGCTACACCTTCCTCATTGATGCCGAAGGCAAAATCGAGAAGGTGATTACCAAAGTCGATACCAAGAACCACGCCGCGCAGCTGCTGTAGGCTCTAGGCCCGGCTTACGTCTGCCCGAAGCGGAAAGGCCACGTGGCTCTTCCACTTCCTACATTTGCTTGATTCCTCTCCTCACTTCATCTATTTGAATCTATGTCGCAGGACACGTCTTTTGCTGCTTCTTCCGAAACGCATACGCCCGAAGCCACCAAGTCGGTGGCGGAGCTAAAACAGATTGCCTCCCAAGTGCGGCGCGACATTTTGCGCATGGTGCACGCCGTCAATTCCGGCCACCCCGGCGGTTCGCTCGGCTGCACCGATTTGCTGGTGGCGCTCTACTTCAAGGTGATGAAGCACACCCCCGAGCCATTCGACTTAAACGGCATCGAGCAAGACCTGTTCTTTCTTTCCAACGGGCACATTTCGCCGGTGTTCTACTCGGTGCTGGCTCGTTCGGGCTACTTCCCGGTAAGTGAGTTGGCTACTTTCCGCAAGCTCAACTCGCGGTTGCAAGGCCACCCGGCCACCCACGAGCACCTGCCCGGTATCCGCGTGGCTTCCGGCTCATTGGGCCAGGGTTTGAGCGTTGCGATTGGCGCTGCCCAAGCCAAAAAACTCAACGGCGACGACCGGACCGTGTTCGTGCTCATGGGCGACGGGGAGCTAGAAGAAGGCCAGGTGTGGGAGGCTGCCACGTACGCTCCGCACCACAAAGTCGACAACCTGATAGCCTTCGTGGACCGCAACGGCCAGCAAATCGACGGTCCTACCGAAAAAATCGGTGGCCTCGGCGACCTGCGCGCCAAGTTCGAAGCCTTCAACTGGCGCGTGCTCGAAACCGACGGCAACGACCTCGAAAAGCTGCTGCCTACCCTCGAAGAGGCCCAGTCGCTGCTCGGTCAGGGCCGGCCGATTATGGTGCTGATGGATACGCAGATGGGCTTCGGCGTTGACTTCATGATGGGCTCGCACAAATGGCACGGCGTGGCTCCCAACGACGAGCAACTGGAAAAAGCCTTGCAGCAACTAAGCGTAGAACGGGCCAGCGACTACTAAGCGTTTATCTAGTTGATAATGGCTTTGTTTTTATACAAAGCCAGGCTGGTGTTGCGTTGCACTAACAGAGTTCTTTCCTACTGCAAAGCGTTCTGGCCTTTCCTTTTGTATTGCCGCTTGTCATGCCCATCAACAAGAGGAAAGGCCAGAGTTAGTTTTTCTCGATGCGCCGGTTAGCTGTTCTTCTGTGCTGGGTGTTGTGGCTGGTTTGCGGAGTTGAAACCGGGCTGCGCGCTCAGAACGTGCCGCCCGGAAAGCCACGGGTTACGCGCATTCTGTTTTTGCTGGATGCTTCGGGCTCGATGCTGGCGCCCTGGGAAGGCCGCCCACGCATGGATGTAGCCAAAAGCCTGCTGGCCAAGATGGTGGATTCGCTGAACACGTACCCGAACCTAGAACTTGCCTTGCGGGCCTACGGCCACCTGCACGACAAGTCGGAAAACAACTGCGAAGACTCCAAGTTGGAAGTGCCTTTCGCGGCCAAAAACGCGGAGGCCATCAAAACCCGCCTCAAATCCATTGACCCCAAAGGCAACACGCCCATCACCTTCTCCCTGCTCCAGTCAGCCGGCGACTTCCCAACCGACAACACGGCGCGCAACGTGTTGATTCTCATTACCGACGGGTTGGAGTCGTGCAAAGGCGACCCGTGCGCTACGTCGTTGGCGTTGCAGCGCAAACGCGTGTTCCTTAAGCCGTTTGTAATTGGTATTGGGGCGGAAAAGGAGTTTGGTAAGCAACTGGAATGCCTTGGGCAGTACTACAACGCGTCTGATGTAAAAACCTTCCGCACCATTCTTAATGATGTAGTAACGCAGACGCTGGCCAAAACCACCGTGGCCATCAACCTGACCGATGAAGCCGGCAAACCCGTGGAGTCGAACGTGAACATGACTTTCATCAACAACATCACGGAGCAGCCCGAATTCAACTACATCCACTACCGCGACGCCCAAGGCAAACCCGACGTACTCGACGTTGACGCCCTACAGAGCTACGATTTGATTATTAATACCGTTCCGCCCGTTCGCCAGCAAAATCTTCCCATCAAGCCTGGCAAGGCCAACGTCTTCACTTACAAGACGCCCCAGGGCACGCTGTGGCTCCAAAGTCCAAATACGTTGGGCAACCCGTACGGCACGGTGCAAGCCGTAATTCGGCAGGCTGATAAGGAGAATACGCTGTTGGCGCTGCCTTTCGGGTCGCGGCAGAAGCTACTGGCGGGCAACTACGAGGTGGAACTGCTGACCTTGCCCCGCCAGCTTCGGCGCATCACCATCAAGCAAGGGCAGGAAACGGCTGTCACCTACGTTGCGCCCGGCACCCTCAACATCATCACCGATTTAAAAGGCTACGGCAGCATCTACCGCCTCAACGATGACGAGTCGCAGACTTGGATTTACAACCTCTCGGATGGGGGCAGCAGCAAAGTGAACGTGCCCATGCAGCCAGGCACTTACCGCTTGGTGTTCCGCACCAAAAACGCCACCGGCAGCAAGTTCACCGATGTGCGCAACTTCACTATCCGGCCCGGTCAAACCACTTCGGTGAGTTTATTTGGCAAATGATATCATCGGGAATGAACAAGAACCGCCACGCCACGCTTGCCGAAGCGCCGCTACAACACACTCAGTTGCATCATCCTGATAAAGCTTTAGCGGCATTCCAGCAAGGAGCCCAACAACTTGCCACTGACGGTTACAGCGTACTGCCCAACGTTTTCTCAGTTGAAGAACTTGCCGCGCTGTTGCGCACTGTAGAAGCTGCCGAAACTATCTCGCCTAATTTCCGTCGCAGTCAAGATGTGTTTGCCATCCGCAACCTGCTCGGCGAAATTCCAGCCTTGCAAGTGCAACTGCTAACGCCTAAGCTGCGGGACTTATTGGCTGTCCTTTTTCCCAATAGCGCGCCCCACCTGACCAAGGCTATTTACTTTGATAAGCCCGCCGGCTCCAATTGGCTGGTGGCTTGGCATCAGGATGTGATGATAGCCGTGGACGGCCAGCTCGACTTGCCCGGTTATGGCCCTTGGACCACCAAACAAGGCGAGACAACTGTGCTGCCACCCCGCCAAATCTTGGAAAGTATCATAACTATCCGGCTTCATCTTGATGACTGCGACGCTACCAATGGCGCGCTGAAAGTGGTTCCCGGTTCCCACCAGTGCGGCGTGATTCCAAATGACCAGCACCCAACCCACACGCCGCATGTGGTAACCTGTGCGGTGCCTGCTGGCGGGGTGATGCTCATGAAACCACTGACGCTTCACGCCTCTAACCGCAGCACCAGTACCCGTCCACGGCGCGTCATTCACCTGGAATTCAGCGCCGCCGAGTTGCCGCAGGGTTTGCAGTGGCGCGAGCGGCAGAATATTTCAGTAGACAAGTCAACCTGCCCGTCGTCCTGACGAGGGCAGAATACAAGAAACAAGAATACACTCTCCAACCCTCATACATGAACGATTTCCCTTACACCGAATCGAAAGACACCCGCAGCGGCTTTGGCGCGGGCTTGCACGAGCTAGGCAAAATCAACCCCAACGTAGTAGCCTTGTGTGCCGACTTGGTAGGCTCGCTCAAGATGGACGCCTTTATCAAGGACAATCCTGAGCGGTTTTTCCAAGTGGGCATTGCTGAAGCCAACATGATGGGCCTAGCGGCCGGCCTCACCATTGGTGGCAAGATTCCTTTCACGGGCACGTTCGCCAACTTCAGCACGGGCCGCGTCTACGACCAGATTCGGCAGAGCATTGCGTACTCCAATAAAAACGTGAAAATCTGTGCTTCCCACGCGGGACTTACGCTTGGCGAAGACGGCGCTACGCACCAGATTCTGGAAGACGTGGGCATGATGAAAATGCTGCCCCACATGACCGTCATCAACCCCTGCGACTACAACCAAACCAAAGCCGCCACCTTGGCCATTGCCGACTACGAAGGCCCGGTGTATTTGCGCTTCGGTCGCCCCGTCGTTCCCAATTTCACCCCCGCCGATCAGGTGTTTGAAATCGGTAAAGGCGTGGTGCTCAACGAAGGCACCGACGTGAGCATCTTCGCCACGGGCCACTTGGTATGGAAGGCCGTTCTGGCGGGCAAGTTGCTGGCCGACAAAGGCATCAACGTTGAAATCATCAACATCCACACCATCAAGCCTCTGGATGCGCAGCTGATCCTGGAGTCGGTGCGCAAGACACGCTGCGTGGTAACGGCCGAAGAGCACCAAATGAACGGCGGCCTCGGCGACTCTATCGCGCAGTTGCTGGCGCGCGAAGAACCCCTGCCGTTGGAGATGGTAGCCGTCAACGACTCGTTTGGCGAAAGCGGCACCCCCGACCAGCTGATGGAAAAATACCAGCTCAACGAAGCCGCTATTGTGCGGGCTGTTGAGAAAGTTATGGCGCGCCGGAAGTAGTAAACAGGTTGAAAATCACCTTAAAAGCCTCTGCTACTTTCGTTGTAGCAGAGGCTTTTGTCTGAGTTCATATATCGCATTCACGAACTGATACTACGCCGCTAGATTCAAGCTGTGAGAAAGCAGTAACTCAATGCCATACTCTTATGCCTCCATCATTCATAACGAAGATTAGCCAATCGTTGCTCTAGCAATACGTCTAGGCTCCGCCAGTAAGGGCGGTTGCCAAACGTATAGTCTTGGTAACAAGCCAGAAACGCTTCAGTTTCTTGCTCTACCTCCAGCATCAGCTCTGGGCCCGTGGCAACCGCTCGGTCGTAATCAGCAGCCAAACCATAAATCCATCCCACTTCTGTGTCAGCTCTCACCAACGTTCGCAGCCGGTAGAGCGACCTGATGAGTTGACTCAATGGCCACGTATTGGTGGTAAACTGCCGGTGCAGCCAACCGACAGCAGGTCGCACTGAAAAGAAAGCGCCGGGAAACAAGTTTTTGAGGTACGCCGGCACTTCCGGCTTGCTTGTGTGCAAGACGCGGTAAAATTCAAGGAAGAAGCTATCCGGGCTTTCTTCGCGTAGCAGCACCTCATCGACCCAGTCGCTGATATCGGCCATCGTAAACAATTCCAACTGCAAGCCTAAGCGCGCGTAGAAAACTGCTTCCTCCACGGGCAATCCTCGAAATTCGCTATCCAGGTTCATGGCTGTTTTTTTCCCTCCACCTATAAAAGGGCTTCTGTTAGCTCAATACGCACTTTTGTGATGCTAGGAAGCAAACTAGCTACATTACTTTTCTGGCAACTAAAAACGCTAGTGCTAGTGTCGAGATAGACAGGTCTATCCAGCTGAGCCGGTGGCTGGTTGACTGCCAGATTGAAATAGCACGCTGTGCGGTGCTCTGTCGGCGCTTTTACTGTTTGGTGCCGCATTCGACGCAGAATCGCTGATCGGCTTTCATGGCGCCGCCGCAGTTCACGCAGAATTTTTCCTTAGTTGGCGCAACAGCCGCGTTCGGAGTGCCACACTGAGGACAGAACTTTTGCCTGGGGTTAAGTTTGGCGTTGCAGCTTTGGCATTGCACAATTCCGCCCCGGTTCAGAAAGTCCAGTTCCTTGGTATAGTCCTGAGCGCGGGTTTTGGTGTAGATCTGCTCGCGGCTGGCGAGGGCTTGTTGGGCGGCTAGCTCTTCGTGCTCGTCGGGGGCGCAGTCTTCGCAGAGGCCTGCCTTGGAGTTCCAGCACACGTCAGGGCACACCCAATGGCCGCAGCGGGTGCATTGCTTGAAATACTGCTTGCCTTCGAGCACCGCTTTTTCCAGGGCTTCGTCGTGGGCTTTTCCTCCAATTGCCCGCTGCACTTGGTAGGCCGCGTTGCCGGCCTCATGAAACATGCCCCCAAACAAACTGCCCGCTGCATTAAGCAAGCTCCCCGCAATGCCAACCGCACTCGGCTGGAAGCGCGACATGTGGCCGTTGCGGCATTTGTCGCAATAGAACTTGAACTGAAACCCTTTGTCGGTGGAGAGGTCGTCGTGGTTGGCGACAAACTGAATCATGTTGCTCATAGCTAGTAGGCGTGGTTGGCGCCTAAAAATAGCATATCTGAATATTCATTTCCATAGGTCAGCGCCCGGCTTATGAATAAAGAATCTACCAGCAGCATTCATTTTCTTGGTTGGCGTCTTCGGGGTGGTCTTCACTGGCACTCTCGGGGCAACCTTCACCGGCACTTTCGAGGCGTTTTTCGGGGGCGCTTTCCGGGTGGTCTTCGCCGGGGCTTTCGGCACCGCTGCGGGCTCGGGCAGCCAAGTTGCTTTGAAACCATAATCGGGTGCGTAGGGCGGGGAGCCCAAGGGCCGGAGCGGCGGCACCGTAAAGGTGAGCTTGCCATCGGCGGCCTGTACTTCGCTGGTGAACTGCGCAATAACTCCCCCCTGCTCGTCTTTACCATCCCGATTAAGGTCGTAGAACGGGTAGGTGCTGAAAAACTCCAGCTTGTAGCGGCCGGGGCGCGTCACGTTCAGGACAGTTACTTCCCCCCCGATTAGCGCCGGAATACTGTCGGGCGTGGTGGGCTGGTTGTCGTTGAGGGTCGCGCAATACGCCGGGCTGGTATACGAGCCGGCCAGATGCGGCAGCTTGTACCAATAGTTGTTGCGGTTGTGCACCCACCCTACCACGCGCGCCGGACTGCGCAAGGCGAATACTTCCAAAGCGGCATCCGAAGTGGAAACTCCGGAAGGCACGAAAGCCGGGTTTTCGGCGTCCTCTTTGCCACTGGCCCACACCGGAATGCAATTGCCGGGGGTGGTGGGCGAGTGTACGACGTCTTTGGGACCCGTAACCCCAGGGCACGGACTGGCAATAGGCTCGTTGACTTCCTCGAAAATTGGGCAGTCCGACAAAAACCGGTTCAGCGGCCGGAAGTAATGATATTGCCCGCCTTGGCAGAGCCCAAATACCTGGTTGGCCCACCAGTACAGGGCCGTGCCGCCCGAGCCGTTGAAGGTTGAGGACCAAAGCGTGTTATGTAGCTCGTTGAGGTCGTGGAAGAGAACATTGCGCGGGTAGCGCTTGGCGGTGAAGCTGGAGGTGCCGTACCAGCATTGGTTTTCTTGGGCCATAGCAAACTCGGCCAGCTGGTAGGGCTTACCAGGAAACAAAGCTGCCGCTCGCCGGGCCAAAAAAGCCTCCTGGTGTTCCACGTTCAAGTCGGAGCTATAGTAATGGTCTTGCACAAAGTCCACCTGCGGGGAAGAGTACAGTGCCACGGCCGTGTCGCGGGTATGGAAGCTACTAAAGGCGTAGCCCATGTTCACGGTATACAGGTGCTGCGGGGCTAGCGTACGGGCGTAGCCTAGCATCTCGTCGGTCCACTGGCGTATGTTGCGTGGGTTGTCCCCGTCCCAATAGGTTTCATTCGGAGCGGCTGGCCGGTAGCCATCAAGCTCATTCATAAGCTCGGCGGCAAAGAAGGCGGTTGAGTAGCCCCAGCGAGCCATAATGTAGCGGATACGCTGCCGCAGCAGCTGCCGGCATAGGGAGTCGGTGAAGAACTTAGACGACTGCGTATTGGGGGGCAGCAGTTTTTGGTAGGGATGGAGCAGCCAATTATGTCCAAACTCGGCGTTGTCGGTTAGCTCGTCGGGCGTCATAAGGGCCACTTGCAGGTACACCCGGCGCTTGGCAGCGTATTCCAGCAACTCATCGAAGTCGTAGGCTCTGTTTTGGCGGGCATCGTAGCGGCCAGGCAGGTCGCCGGGTCCTTCTATCCCAAATAAGGTGGGCGTCATGAAGATGCGGCCGTAATTGCCGCCACTATCAGCTATGCGCTCAATGGCTACCCGCGCATCGCGGTACGGCAAGCGGGTGTACGGCCCCTCAATCCAATAGCCGGTTACGTTCATTCCCAGCGGGAAAAACACGCGGCCATCTGGGTACGCGAAGTTGCGCCCGTTGCGGTGCTTCCCTATGTAGCCCGGATTGGTGGAGGCGGCCACCGTCACGTACGTAACTGGCCCGTAGATGGTAGAATCGTTGCGATTTACCACGATTCGGTAGCTCCAGCGCCCGGCCGTAGGCGGCGCAAACCGAATGCGCCAAGGCAACCGGGTGGCCACCGACGTAAGATACTTCGGGTCTTCGGGACAAGTGAGGCAATACAAGCAGGTATCGGTAGCGCTCTGCCGCGGAAAGGGCGCGCAAGTGGTACACCGCTTGAAATCCTGATACCAGAAGCCCGGCACCTGATACACGCTGTCCTGGGGCGAAACAAACTCGGCGCGCACCGTAATTTCGTCCGGATCGTATGGGTTGCCAACCGGGGCCGTTGCCAGGGCCACTCCTAGCTCCAGCTTCTGGAAGCGCGCCGGGGCCGTGGTGCCTACCTGGCGAAACTCCCGAATCCGCAGCGCCCAGGCCGACGGCACCAACAACAGCCAAAACAACAAGACCAACAAGAAACGCATGAGCAGCAATAAGTATATCAACTTGCAAGCAACGAAGAAATTCGACGTGTAGAGTATACTGAGTGGCCGCAAAAAATCCACTCTGGCAGGCGGCTATACTCTTTTCATTTCAAACCCAGCCCTTTCCGCATTCCTACTGCTTGCGCTGGCTTCTACGTTTATTTGATGCGTTTATTATTTTCTTTGTCTGGTACCGCATTGCTTTGGTTGCTCTGTTTGGTACCCGCGCGTGCTCAACAGCCCGATACCACCGTTATTCGTTACGCTGGGCAGCTTACCGGCCAGTACACCTCGGGCGGTGTCAACCGAACTTTGCTGGCCACCACGCATGCCGTTACGTTTCTGCGGGGCCAGCATTTCGGGGCGCCCGTGAATGGCAGCTTCACTTACGGCAAGCAGGATCGGCTATTGAAAGAGCGAGAATTTTTGTTTAATGCCACGCCTTACTACCGGCTCAGTCACTTTCGGGCCTATGGTATTGGGGGCTACGAACGCAGCAACCTGCGCGGCATCGACCACCGAATTCAGCTCGGTGTGGGGCCGGGTTGGGCCTTTTACACCGATACGCTGGGGCGCGAGGTATCGGTGAGCAACCTTTTCATTCGGGAGGCCACTTACTTCCAAGACGGTAGCCAGCGCATGGTTTCGCGCAGTTCGTTGCGGCTGCGCGTGGCCTACTCGAAGGGTGTGCTTGCCCTTAACTCCACTACGTTCTACCAGCCCAACCTCGAAGGCTTTAAAGATTACCGCATCAATCAGCTTACCACGCTGGCCCTGCACTTTACGGCCCGCTTTGCCATTACGGCCAGCTACACCTACACCCACGAAAGCCGC
Organism: uncultured Hymenobacter sp.; assembly: GCF_964242765.1. Lineage (NCBI taxonomy): Bacteria > Pseudomonadati > Bacteroidota > Cytophagia > Cytophagales > Hymenobacteraceae > Hymenobacter > uncultured Hymenobacter sp. The sequence continues at coordinate 93,096 of NZ_CAXTBM010000003.1, read as the reverse complement.
GTGCTAGAAGGCAAACCCAACGACAACACCAACGTGACGGTAGGCGTAGCCTTCAGCACACCGTGAGCAAGCCAACTCTAAAATGCCGGCCTGCTTTAGCCGATAGCTGGAGCGTTTAGCTGCACTATTTTCAAGAACTTGGCACGGGTGTAAGAGCAAGCCGATTAGCTACTTGCAAGGCCGCGGCAACTAGCAAGCGCACACTCACTCTTGCGCCTATTAAACTTGTTGCTCCCAAGCTCATCTAATTCACCAATACGCCGTTCCTAACCCACCTCACCTGCTTGGAAGACCAAGACATCCTTGCCAAGTTTGCCGATCCGGCCGCGCGCAACGTGGCCTTCAACCAGCTGGTGCGCAAGTACCAAACGAAAGTGTACTGGCACATTCGCAAGATGGTCGTCGACCACGATGATGCCGACGACTTGACGCAGGATGTGTTTGTCAAGGTGTGGAAGCACCTCTCAACCTTCCGGCAGGACGCCTCCCTCTACACCTGGATCTACCGCATTGCCACCAACGAATGCTTGAGCTTTCTGGCCAGCAAACGGCGCAAGTTCTTTCTTCCCCTCAACGACGTCGGGGCGGAGCTGGCCGCCAAGATGGAGGCCGACCCCAGCCTAGCCGGCGACGATATTGAGCTGCGGTTGCAGAAAGCCATCCTCAAGCTACCCGACAAACAACGTCTGGTTTTCAATTTGCGCTACTACGACGAGATGCCCTACGAGCAGATGGCCGAAGTGACGGGAACCAGCGTGGGGGCCTTAAAAGCCTCTTATCATCACGCCGCCAAAAAAATAGAACAGTATATGACCACCGAGTGAAGCGGATTAAGTTGGATTTTGTGAATGGCCAGCAGGTTCTAGGCTGACAATAGAAAAGCACTGGCAGCATCCGACTTAATCCGAAATGTGCGTAGTTAATTAAACCTTGAGGCCTTTGCCGTCTCTAACCCATTATGAAAACCCCTTTTCGTCTGGATGAACACCCGCGCCGGCCACAGCCGTTGGCTCCGCCGCCGGACGGCTACTTCGAGCGCCTGCCCATGCAGGTGATGCAACGAGTACAGCCCGCCTCGGCCGATACCGGTTGGGCAGGTCTGCGCTGGCTAACAGCTTTACCGGCACCCTTGCGCACGGCTTTGGCCGCTGGCGTAGTGTTGAGCGGCTTTGTTGGCTCCTTTCTTGTAAGTGAAAATTCCCTGACCGCAACCACTGCTCGCCCCACCGATCTGGCCGTAGTGCCGCGCACCGAAATGGTGGAATATTTGCTAGCCAGTGAGTTACCCGTAACCCTCACTGATTTAGCTGAATTGCCTGTCACCGAGCAGGCTCTCCCCGAAACCTACTTGCACGTCTCTCCCGACGAATTACAGGAAGTGTTGGACGCGCAACCCACCGAAGACACTTATCTGTAATCCGCATTTTGTCACCGACTCATCCTATTTGCTCCATGAAACCTCTGTTCCGTAGTTTGCTACTGCTTTGCTTGCTGGCAGCCTTACCCGCCGTGGCCCAGCCCGGTACGGGCGGCAAGCAAGGCCGCATGAGCCAGCTCGAAAACGCTAAGATTGCTTATATCACCGAGAAAGTCTCGCTGACTCAGGACCAAGCTCAACGCTTCTGGCCCGTATACAACGAGTATTCGGCTAAGCGCCGAGAGCTGTACCACAACATGCGCAAATTGCGCACCGACGACCAGAATGCGTTGTCCGACGCGCAAATCAAAGACAATCTAGCCAAGGTTTTCGCTTTGCGCCAGCAAGAGGTGGACCTGGAGAAGAACTACTTCAACAAGTTCCAGAAAATGCTTTCCATCCGGCAGGTGGGTACGCTGTTTCAAGCGGAACGCCAGTTCACCAAAGAAGTGCTCCGCCGAGTGGCCGACCGCCCCGGTGGGCCACCAGCGGGGCCCGGCACCGGCGTTGCAAACTGATTGTAAAAAGGCTGCTTCGGCAGCCTTTTTTCTTTGGTCGGCAGCACGGAGTTGAGCTGAAATCTGTTTCAGGCTACTGCTACCCTACCTTTGTTGCATGCTCACTCCCCGCCAGCTTTTCCTGCGCCACCAAGCCCAAACCTCAGATTTCCCTTTGCTCCTCGAAATCGAGCGGGCCGAAGGCGTGTATATGTACGGTCCGGAAGGCCAGCGTTACCTCGATTTAATTTCCGGCATCGGCGTCAGCAATGTGGGGCACCGCCACCCGCGCGTCATCGAGGCCATCAAAGACCAGCTCGACAAATACTTGCACCTGATGGTGTACGGCGAGCTGGTGCAGGCCCCCCCCGCCCGGCTGGCCCACGCCTTGCACCAAACTCTGCCCGCGCACCTCGACAGCGTGTACTTCACCAACTCCGGCACCGAGGCCATTGAAGGGGCCCTCAAGCTGGCCAAACGCCATACCGGCCGCACCGGCTTCGTTTCCAGCTTCAATGCCTACCATGGTTCCACGCACGGCGCGCTAAGTATCACTGGGTCAGAAGGGTTCAAGAACAGCTACCGCCCCTTACTTCCTGATGTGCGCCATATCCGCTACAACCAGCTCGACGATCTGCTGCTGATTGATGAGCACACGGCGGCCGTCGTTATCGAAACCGTGCAAGGCGAAGCGGGGGTGCGGGTGCCCGCGCCAGGCTACCTGCCGGCCCTGCGCCAGCGCTGCACCGACGTAGGTGCATTGCTGATTCTCGATGAAATTCAGTGTGGATTCGGGCGGACGGGTACCTTCTGGGCTTTCGAGCAGTTCGGCGTCACACCCGACATTCTGGTGTGTGCCAAAGGCATGGGCGGGGGCATGCCCATTGGGGCCTTTATTTCCTCGCAGGAAATCATGGCGGGTTTCAAAACCAACCCCATTCTGGGGCACTGCACCACTTTTGGTGGCCACCCCGTGTCGTGCGCGGCTTCGTTGGCCACCTTGCGCGTTATTCAGGAAGAGAACCTGCTGGAGGAAGTGGTTGAAAAGGCCGCTCGTTTTCGGCGGCAGTTGGTGCACCCGGCCATTCGGGCAGTACGCGGGTGTGGGTTGCTCATGGCCGTCGAGTTTGATTCGTTCGAGGTGCTTAAGCCCATCATCGACCGGGCGCTTTGGCAGGAAGGTATTTTAACCGACTGGTTTCTTTTCTGCGACAATTCACTGCGTTTGGCCCCACCGCTCATCATCACCGACGCCGAAATTGATGCTGCCTGCGCGGCCTTGCTGCGAGCGGTGGCGTTTGTTTGTGGATAGCAAATAATTAGATCAAATAAACCGGGCGGCCGTGGCCAACGTCTGCGAGAGATGTTGGCCACGGCCGCCCGGTTCTGAGAGATCAAGAAATGCTAGCGCCCTATCCGCATGCTTTCTTCAGAAACGCCTGCGTATCGGATTTAACTACTTCCCGATCCATACCATCTTTCACACCTTGCGAAATTTTCTTGACCAGTACCCCCACAACATCTTTGCGGAAGCCCAGCTTTTCGGCCATAATCGTGCAAAAATCCATTTCGGTATCGTCGACAATGCCGTCGGCCAGCATCATGTCAACCATGTCAAATATCTGGTCGAAACGCTCCGAATCGTTGTCGGGCACTACTAGCCGGTTCAAATCACTGTTGGCTACGATAGAGCGAATTTGATCTGCTCGCATGCCATTTCGCTTGCCTACTGTCACAATGAAGCTCATTTCCCGTTCATCAAGATGACCATCGGCTTTGGCCAGCGCAGCCAGATTCTGGATGTGACTTTTTACTTTCCGAGTCTGCTCATTTTCAAAAAAACCGAACATAAAGGAGGGACTATAGGAGGGAACGGGGAAGAAAGAACGAGAGCACGAAAGCCATTTATTGGCAACGGCGAGTGGTAAGATACTCGACCGTGCGCTGGTTTCCAATAAGTCGCTTACGCAAGTGAAAACAAAATAGTCGTATTAAAGCTAGGAAATTTAACAGAGCCCAATTCAGAAACCGGGCGGTCATTTGCTAACGATTTACCACCTTTGCCCGTTCCGTGCGTCGGGTTTCCACCAGGCGCCTTCTGAAGCATAAGAGTTATGATGAAACGTATCGCAGTTTTCACCAGCGGCGGCGACTCGCCGGGTATGAATGCCTGCATCCGAGCTGTCGTGCGCACAGCCGTCTACCACGGCATTGAAGTGTACGGTATCATGCGCGGCTACAGTGGCATGATCAAGGGTGAGTTTGTTCGGCTGGATTCGGCTTCCGTGTCCAATACCATCCAAAAGGGAGGTACTATTCTTAAATCGGCGCGCAGCCAAAAATTTCAAACCAAGGAAGGAAGGCAGCAGGCTTTCGACCAATTAGTTAACAACGGGATTGAGGGCTTAATAGCCATTGGTGGTAACGGCACGTTCACGGGAGCCACCATTTTCGAGCAGGAGTTCGGTATTCCCACCGTTGGGGCCCCCGGCACCATCGACAACGACCTTTTCGGCACTGACTACACCATCGGCTACGACACGGCTGTCAATACGGCTCTCGAAGCCATTGATAAGATCCGCGACACAGCCGACTCGCACGACCGGTGTTTTTTTGTGGAAGTAATGGGCCGCGACTCCGGCTACATTGCCATTCCGTGCGCCATTGGTGGCGGGGCCGAAATTGTGATGGTACCGGAAACTCAAATGTCGACAGAATCGGTAATTGAAACCTTGCAGGAAAGCTGGCAGCGCTCCAAGACTTCGTTTATTGTAATTGTGGCGGAAGGCGAAGTGGAAGGCAATGCGCAGCTAGTAGCCCAGCGCGTGAAAGAAGCTATTCCGCAGCTTGATACCCGCGTAACGGTTATCGGCCATATTCAGCGGGGTGGGGCTCCTTCCGCCGCCGACCGAATGCTGGCCTCCCAGATTGGTATTGCCGCCGTCGAGGGGTTGCTTAACGGGATGCGCAACGTCATGGCCGGCATCATGAACCGCCAGTTGGTGTACACGCCTTTCAGCGATACCATTCACAAGAAAAAGCTGATCAACCAGAGCTTCATGCGCATGGTGGAAATTCTCAGCGTGTAAATTTACAACTCGTTGAAAAAAGAGGCGGCAACCAACCTTCGGGTTAGCTGCCGCCTCTTTTGTGTATGGCTTGGCTGCCATCCTTCTCGCCGCTATACTGTGTCATTATGCCTTATTCTCTACGCTTGCCTTCCGTTGTTGCCGCGCTGCTTGGCATTACCTCGTATTCTGCGTGCGCCCAATCAGTTCCCGAGGCTTCTATGCACCGCCCGGCACTGTTTCGTCTGGGGTTGGGCAGTTGCTTGAATGGTTCCGGTGACTATGGCGTAGTGAAGATGTACCTTGAATACGCGCCACAGTTTGGCCGCCACCTGCGCCTAGGCTCTCGGCTGGCCGTTATTAGTGGCTCACAGCCTTATGATTTTGGTAGGGGCTACGTTATTCCACAATCGTACCGGGCTGTAAATCTGGAGCAAGAAGCTTACTGGGTGCCTTTTGGAGTGAATAAGACCGTGGAATTTAGCGTGGGGATTGGCGGCTTTGGTGGCTACGGGAACTTGAAGGGGCTTAGGTACGGTGGATTTAGCTTAAATCAATCCACCAACCAATTAGAGTTTTCCTACGTCGCCTCGAATGAGCGTGGCTTTCACGTAGGCTACCTTGCTTCACTGAATGTGGATGTTGCCATAGACCACGCTCGCACTTGGCGAGTGGGCGGTAAGTTGGCCTTGCAGAATGATAGCCGCGCCAACATTTTACCTGGTGCTCAGTTCCAAATCAGCCGCTCTTGGTGAGACACACTGAACGAACAAGAAGGCCCAATAAGGCGCCTGCTCTTTTGAACGCATCATTCGTGCAAGCCGAACGGCAAACGCACTAGCTCACCGTCAGCCACTGATATTCCGGGTCGCGGCGCAGCCAGGTTAGCTGGCGTTTGGCGTAGCGGCGGGTGTTGCGCTTGAGTAGGCGCACGGCCTCGGGCCAGTCGTGGAGGCCGTCGAGAAAACCGAAGATTTCCTGATATCCTACCGTTTGCAGGGCATTGTGGTGGCGGAACGGCAGCAACGACTGCACTTCCGCCAGTAAGCCGGCTTCCAGCATCTGGTCTACGCGCTGGTCGATGCGCTGGTAGAGTTCGTCCCGCTCCCGCGTGAGGGCCACCTTTATAACGCGAAAAGGACGTACCGCCGCCGAGCGCCCGGCCGTGTGGAAGCTGGAAAATGGCTGCCCGGTGGCGCGGCACACTTCCACCGCCCGCAAAACCCGTTGCGGATTCTGCCGGTCGATGCGGTTGTAGGCCACGGGGTCCAAGTGGGCTAGTTCTGCTACCAGTGGTTCGAGACCGTGCGTGGCAAGTTCCTGCTGCAACTGCACGCGCACTGCGGGGTCAGCAGCAGGCAATTCATCGAGGCCATCGGTAACGGCTTGCAGGTAGAGCCCAGAGCCACCCGTAAGTAGCACAATGCGGTGCTGTTGAAACAGCGTATCGAGCAGCGCCAGGCAGTCCACTTCGTAGCGGCCGGCGCTGTAGTCTTCGCTTATGCTGTGCGAATCAATGAAGTGATGCGGTACGCCCTGCATTTCCGCGGCCGTGGGCTTGGCTGTACCGATGCTTGTCTCGCGAAAAAACTGCCGCGAGTCGGCGGACACTACCTCGGTACGGAAATGCTGCGCCAACTGCACACAAAGCGCCGTTTTGCCTACCGCCGTAGGGCCCGCCACCACCACTAGCGTTGGCTGCTTGGACTGCGCAGCCAGATCCGCTTCCACAATAGTTATCAGCTCGGAAAGTGTACTCATGAGTGCAAGAGCAAAGAAAAGTGAGTGACTCGGCGGCGTGAAATACTATTAGTTGCCCCCAACCAAGCCCGCGTATAGAGCCACAAGATGCTGCTCCTCGTGCTGCCAATTCAACTCGCAACGCGCCCGCCGACAATTCTCCGCGAGTTGCTGATAGCGGGCGGGATTGTCGCGCAGCAAATAATTGAGCGTAGCTGCTAGGGTAGCCGGCTCTAGATTAGGCACGATTTCGGCAACCTCGTATTGGTCGTTGAGGGCGCGGTACTCCGGAAAGTCCACGACCACCTGCGGGATGCCAGCGTGCAGATAATCGAAAAACTTGTTGGCCAGGGAGTAGTAGTAGCTTAGGCCTTGGTTTTCCAACAACATCACCCCCAATGCCGCTTCCTGGGTCACTTCGCGCAAGGCATCGGGCAGCACAAAGCCGCGAAACTCCACCTGTCCGCTGGCCAGCAGGCCCAGCGCTGCCGCCCGCACCCGCAGACTTTCTGATAAGTCGCCTTCCCCACAAACAACCAGCCGGCCCGCCACCTGCGGCATGGCTTCTAGCAAGGCCTCCAGCCCTCGGCCCGCGTTTAGCGCGCCCTGATACAGAATGTAGCCGGCGGCGGGCGGCGCCGAAGTTGGCGGCAAGGCCGCATCAAGTAACCGGCTGATGTTGCGCACCACCTCTACCGGCCGGCCGTAGCGCTCCTCGAATACCCGTGCCAATGCGGGCCCGACGGTGTAAACCAAGTCGGCGCGGGGCACGATAAAACGCTCCACCTGCCGCCACGCGCGCTGCACTGCCGGGCGCGCTACCACTTCGGGCACTTCCGTGAATAGCTCGTGCGCATCATAAACAAAGGGCTGCCCTCCTAGGCGTGCCCGCAGCCACACTGGCACGGCCGTATCCAAGTCGATGGCGCACCATACGGCGGCGCGGCGCGGTAGCAGATACAGCAGCAGGCGCACGTTATATTCAAGGTAAAACAACTTGCCGCGCTGAAACCAACACCTTAGGCGATGCTGGTAGTAAGGCTGTGGGGCGAGTGGCCGCGAGTTGCTCCACTGCCGCCCAATCAACCGCACGTCGTACCCCGCCGCTGCCAGACTACCGCAGATTCGCTGCATGCGCTGGTCATAGTTAAGATCAGTTGTAACGGTAAAGTACAAGCGCATAGCAGTCATAGTACACGCCGCGCAACTTCCCGATGATATCAGTAGGTAGAATCGCGGAGGTTCGGGATATTTTCGTCAAATTTAGGGGTTAAACCCGGCCCCAACAGGAGTTTCGTGTTTGCTCCTGTTTTAGCCCTTCTTCACCCTGATGCCTAATTCTGCTGCTCCGACGTCAACTGCGGCCGTGGCCATGCCGACAGACTTCTACCGCGCACTGTTTGAAGATGCCTACGATGCCCAGTTGCTCTACAACGAGCAAGGCAGCTTAGTCGACTGCAACAAAGCGGCATTGCATCTGCTCGGCATCAGCCGCACCGACTTGCAGACCAATGGCCTGATGGCCTTAACCGTGCCTACTACCATCAACGGGCAGTGGCACACCGAAGCTACGTTGCGCGAAGCTATTCGGTATACCGCCCGCACCGGCAAAGAAGCGTCACGGCCTTGGCAGGCGCGTCGTCCTAACCAGCGGGTTTTGGCGGCTCAACTCACCCTGCGCCGGCTGGCCTTACCCAACGGCCAAGCGCAGGTTCTGCTTGGGTTGCGCGAAACTTCACCAGCCGGTCGGCCCGCCGAAACCGAGGTGCAGCAGCTCGTGCTCGACCGCACCCAAGAGCAACTGCGCGACTTGCTTTCGCGCACTACGCTGAGCTATGTGCTCCTCGACCGCGAAGGCTTTGTAGTAGATGCCAACGATTTTTTTCTGGAATTCACGGGATATAGCCGCGAAGAAGTTACGGGACAACTATACCATACTCTTTTCTCGCCACCGGCCGAGCGTGATTTACGGTTTCAGTCGTTCTTAACTTGCATTCGAGAAGAGCGGCTACAAGATTTCTATGAACGTTCGTTGCTGACCAAAAATGGTCAGGCGCGTATGGTGCACTGGCATGCCGAGTTTTCGCATGATGCCGCCAATAATATTACGGGCATCTTCCTGGTTGGGCGCGACTTCACCGAGCGCCATGTGGCGGCCCGCGCCCTCACTGACAACCGCAACCGCCTCCAGGACTTCCTCGACAACGCGCACGATCTTATTCAGAACCTGAGCATCGACAACCGGCTTTTGTTTGTTAATAAAGCCTGGAAAGAAAAGCTCGGCTACAGCGACGAGGACCTGCCCAACCTCAGCCTTTCGGATGTGGTGCACCCTTACTACAAAGCCAAGCTGCTCTACCAGTTGCGCAACCTGTACAAGGGCGAGAAGGTCAACAAGCTCGAAACCGTATTCCTTACCAAAACTGGCAAGCCCGTTCACTTAATCGGCTCCATTTCCTGCTCCTGGCAAGACAGTGAGCCGGTTAGCACGCGTGCCATTCTGCACGACATCACCGACCGCATCAAAGCGGAGCGCTTGCAGAAGGTGTACTACAGCATTGCCAACTTAGCCATTAGCTCGAAAGATCTGCATTCCCTCTATGGTGCCATTCACCGGGAGCTAAGCAAGATCATCGAGACCAACAACTTTTACATCGCTCTCTGCGACGAAGCGCGGACGCAGTTGCAGTTTGCCTATTTTGTAGACCAGAATACGCCGGGCGAAGTCGGCGCCGTGTCGCGGCCCTTTTCCTCGGGCATGTCGGAGTATATTATTCGAACGGGACGGCCACAGTACATGCTGCGGCGCGAGTTGGAAGAGCTTATCGGCAATGGCACTATCACGGCGTACGGCCTGATCCCGGAAGTGATGCTTTGCTCCCCGTTGAGCATAGGGGAACGCATCATTGGGGTAATTACCGTGCAGGACTACCACAAAGCTGATGCCTACGCTCCGACCGACTTAGAGATTCTGCACTTTATTTCCAACCAAGTAGCGCTGGCTATCGAGCGCAAGCGCAACGAAGTTCAGATTCAAAAGCAGAACGCTCGTTTGAACGCCATCTTCGAGAGCGGCTCGCACTTGATGTGGTCCGTAGATACGCACTCGCGCCTCACGTCTTTCAATCGCAACTACGCTGCCTACTTCCTGCGTCGCAATGGTGTGTACCCGGCTCAGAACGTAAACCTGTTCCAGGCCGACTTGGCCATGATGGAAGAAGATGCGCGCGACCTGTTTGTCGAGAACTATCGCAAGGCGTTTCAGGGGCAACCTCAGCGCTTCGAGGTGCGCCTGCAAGACGCCCGCGGCGCCGACTCGTGGCGTGAGATCTTCCTCAACCCGATTTATCTTGATGATGGCTCGTTCGAGGAGATATCGGGTATTGCCCACGATATCACGGACAAAAAACACTCGCAGCTAGAGTTGGCCGCGCAGGAAGAAAAATTCCGCGCCATCTTCGAGTCGTTCCAAGATGTGTATTACCGCACCGACGAGAATGGTGTATTGACGCTGATTAGCCCCTCGGTGGTGGATATACTGGGTTATACACCGGAGGAAGTGATAGGCACCCTCATTTCCAACTTCTATACTTGCCCAGAAGAGAGCGACAATCTGTTACGCATAATTCGGGACCAAGGCAAGGCCAGCAACTTCCCAATTGAGATGCGCCATAAGCAGGGCCACGGCGTGAGCATGCTGGTAAATGCCCGAGCGGTGGCTGACGGTACGGAAGGTACCGAAGGCATCGGACGCGACGTAACGGGGCTGAAGCGCATGGAAGTAGATCTGCGGCGGGCTAAAGATGAAGCCGAATCGGCGCTCGAAGCGAAGACGTTGTTCCTGGCCAACATGAGCCACGAATTGCGGACGCCGATGAATGGCATCATCGGCATGATTGACTTGCTACACCAAACGGTAAGCAGTGAGGAGCAAGAAGAGTATGTAGACACCCTGCGCAAGTCCAGCGACGCGCTGTTGGCCATCCTAAATGATATTCTGGACCTCTCCAAGATTCAGGCGGGCAAGCTGCAACTCAATGAGGAGGGCATGGACTTGCACTACACGCTCGAGAAGATCCATTCACTGTTTGCCAACCGGGCCCAACAAAAGCGCCTCACGTTCTCGTACTTGATTGCGCCCAATACGCCGCGCTTTATTGTGAGCGATGAAACCCGGTTGTTGCAGATTCTAAGCAATCTTACTTCGAACGCCATCAAGTTTACGGCGCAGGGCACGGTAAGCATCATCGTGTCCACGGATCGGCGTGAGGACGACGAGTACAAACTGCGCATCGCGGTGCAAGACTCGGGCATTGGCATTTCCACGGAAAATGCCAAGCTATTGTTCACCAACTTCACGCAGCTCGACACTACGCCAACCAAGGCCTTTGGCGGCACGGGTCTGGGCCTAGCCATCAGCAAGCAATTGGCCGAACTACTGGGGGGTGATATTGGGGTGCTCTCCAACGAAGGCGACGGCAGCACGTTCTGGTTTACGCTCCGCTGCCGCGCGGCCTACAACGAAGACGAGATAGTGCAGGAGCGGTTGGCTTCGCGTGAGCGGGCTCCGGATATCAGCCGCTTTGATACGGCGCCGCGCGTATTGCTCGTCGACGACAATCCGATCAACCTGAAAGTGGCCATCCGCTTGCTCGACAAGCTAGGCTGCGAAGTGGCCGTGGCTGACAACGGCTTCGAAGCTATTAGCAAAGCCACTGCGCCGGGGGCCGAGTTTGACTTGGTGTTCATGGATATTCAGATGCCGGAAATGGATGGCGTAGCGGCCATGCAGGAAATCCGGCGCCGCCTGGGGGCCGCTTGCCCGCCCGTAGTGGCCATGACGGCGTATTCCATGAAGGAAGATGCCGAGCGGTTCGTGCGCGAAGGCATGGACGATTACGTTTCCAAACCCGTGAAAAGCCAGGATCTGCACTCGGTGTTGCGGCGTTGGGTAACGGCGGGGCCGGCCATGATGCGACCTGGTTCTGCAACGCCGGCGGCCGTGGTAGTGGAAGCTGTTCCGGCGGCCGTGCCGGAAGCGCCTTTCATCGACCTGGATGTGATAGAACAGCTTCGGCAACTAGGTGGCGCCGAATTTGCGGCGCAGCTCTATCAGGACTTTGAGGTGGAAGTCACTCAACTTCTCGATGAAGCACAAGTGTTGGTGCAGAGTGGGGAGTACGAACAGATTTTACCACATTTGCACCAATTAAAGGGAACTGGCTTTACTTTAGGCCTGACTTTGCTGGCTGAGTGTGCTAAGGATATTGAGCACAACCTAAAAAAAGGCGACCAAAGCACTGTGAAGCAGGATTTTCAAAAATTAATGGATTACTTCACTCGATTTAAAGCAGTGTATCCGGCCGTGACGAGTGACTTGTAAGCGCCCGAAACCATCATTTTAATTTTACCTTTTTCAACCAGTACTCCTACATCATTACTTTCTCTCTCCCCATGAGCGACGCGAAAACAATATTGATTGCAGAAGACAGCTCCGTTATTCTGAACTTAACTAAAAAGATTCTTGAGCTACAGAAATACCGCATTGTGTCGGCTAAAAACGGGGGCGAAGTTCTCAAGCAAGTGGAAAGCCAGCCCATCGACTGCGTGCTGATGGACATCAACATTCCGGTGAAGGACGGCATGGAATGCACCCGCGAAATTCGGGCTCATCAGGACGACCGGATTTCTAAAATCCCAATCATTGCCATCACCGGCAACGCCAACAACTACTCCATGGAGCAGTTTCGCGAAGCTGGCGTAACCGATTATCTACCTAAACCCCTTGATTTTGATGCACTGGTACGCGTAGTAAAGCAGTACGTAGGATAGTTTTTTTGAGGAGCTAGAAGTTAGGAGCTAGGCGTTAGAGTCAGCTGTACCGTATCACGTACAGGCACTCTAGTCTTTCTAACTCCTAGCTCCTAATTTTTAGCTTCTGTATGAAAATCACCTTTCTTGGCACGGGCACGTCGCAGGGCGTGCCCGTGATTGGGTGTCACTGTGCGGTGTGCCGCTCCCTGGACTACCGCGACAAGCGCCTGCGGGTATCGGTGCACTTGGAAACCCAGGGCAGGAGTATTATTATCGATTCGGGTCCTGATTTTCGGCAGCAGGTACTGCGCGAACGGGTCGACCGGCTGGACGCGCTGGTGTTTACGCACGAGCACAAAGACCACACGGCCGGCATGGACGACATCCGGGCCTACAATTTCAAGCAGCGGCAGGACATGCCCGTGTATGCCGAGCCGCGGGTACTAGACCAGCTTCGGCGCGAATACGCTTACATCTTCGCCGAAACCAAGTACCCTGGCGTGCCGCAGGTACAAACCATTCCCATTGTCGACGATACCACTTCCTTTGATGTGCAGGGGGTGACGTTCCACCCTATCCGAGCCCTGCACTACAAGCTGCCGGTGCTCGGTTTTCGGGTTGGTAACTTCACGTATGTAACGGATGCCAATTACCTGGAGCCAGAGTCGTTGGAGCGAATGCGGGGCTCGGAAATTATTGTGCTGAACGCCCTGCGCCACGAGCCGCATATGTCGCACTTCTCTTTAACCGAGGCTATAGCCGTGCTTGAGGACCTGGCACCTCGCAGAGCTTACATCACGCACATCAGCCATCTGCTAGGTAAGCACCGCGAGGTTGAGGCCACGCTGCCTGATTTCGTCCGGCTAGCGTATGACGGATTGCGGGTGGAGGTGTAATAGCTTAGAAAGCTGCCGAGTTTTACTACTCAGGTACCATAAAAGAGGACACCTAACGCAGAAACTCCCTGGCGTAGAAAATATGCTTTCTACGCCAGGGAGTTTCTGCGTTAGGTGAAAAGTTATTTGTTATTCGGTCTGCTAACGCGCAGTGCTATAGATATATCTTTCTTTTCTGGATTGTCACATCCTGCTTTCACATCGTATATGATATAGTAAAACATGTATCGCCGGCCGTTGGCACGCACGCTGGCCGTGTCACTCCAAGCAGGATAATTGCCAGTCATTCTGCGCATTGACAATTTCACTTCCTGAGTTTGTCCTTGCTCATCTGTCACGCTTAGCGTTGGGTTAACAAAATCAGCCGTAAAGCAATATGCATTTTTAGGGCAGAACTTATAATTCAAATCTGCTACAGCTACCGTCAGTTCAGGCTGGCTTGAAGCCGACGACACTGTGGCTTGCTGCCGGTAATTCAAGCTGAAATCCTGGTCGAACGTGGTGGCAACAGCGGCAGGTACTATGTCGTTTTCTTCGTCGGCTCTCTGGCAGGCGGCTAAGCTTAGACCCAATACAGCAAGGAGTAGGCGTTTGCTCATGCTGTGGAGATTTAAATAAGTGAAGTGGTATTTGTGTTTCAATAGGTGGGAGACAGAGTTTCAATAAACAGTTGCAAGCGCCTGCGGTAAACTTTCTGCTCTACCTTCGTTTACCGAGACTATTATACCAGGCACCGCAAACGTCACCGCAAAGAAACTCGTCAAGCACACTCTTGCATGCACAACAATTACTACTTCCTGCGCCAGTTGGCCCCGGCTCTTACTCGTCAGCTAGCTGGTTATAAAGTCGTGACGTGCTTTTCGCAGGAGAAAGATGAGTTGGTAATAGGGTTGACCAACGGCACAGCAGACTTTTGGCTGCGGGCCCAGCTTTCTGCCGCCTTCACGGTGCTGGCGCTACCTGAAACTTTCCACCGTGCCCGCACTAATTCTGTGGATTTGCTGCCGGACCTGTTAGGCCAGGAAGTAGCGGAGGTAAGTGCCCTGCCAAATGACCGGATACTCCAGCTACGCTTCCAAAGCGGCGCTACGCTGCTGCTAAAGCTATACGGTCCGCGTCCTAATGCCATTTTTCGCCTCACCCCCGATGCGCCCGCCGAGCTGTTTCACCAACGCTACACGGCCGACGCTGACATTCCGCCATTGTTGGCCGTAACCCCTACCCCACTTGTTGGAGAAGCGGGGCGAGCAGGCTCAAGTACCAACTCAAACCAGAAGGAGCCTGATTCAGCATCAACAGATGTAGAGTTGGCAGAATCGGAAGGTGAAGTCCCGGCGGCGCAAGAAATGCTGAATCCGCTTAAGCGCTATCCGGCTCTGGCCGACTTGCCTACCCGCTACCTCCGGGCTCACGGCTACGACCCCGCCCCGCTGGCTGTCAAAGAGCAGTTGGTTCGGGAAGTGCTGCATCAGTTAGAACATCCTACCGAGTTTTACTTGACGGCTGTAGAAGGGCGTACCCGCTTAAGTTTATTGCCCGTCGGCGAGGTGGAACGCACCCTCCCCCCCGACCCAGTAGCGGCGTTGCGCACCTTCGTGCCGTTAACGCTGAGCCGCCGCGCCCATGAAATGGAACTGCGGCAGGTCCGCCAGGTGCTGGAGCGCCGGGCCGACGAGGCCACGACTAGTGCCAGCATGGCCCGGACCCGGTTATATGCCCTGGAGCATACCGCTGGCTACCGCCAAACCGCTGACCTCATCATGGCGCATCTTAGTCAGATTCCGGCGGGAGCTAGCGGCGTAGAAGTGGTGGATTTCTACCAAGACAACCAGCTACGCACCATCAAACTTAAGCCGACGGAAACCCCTCAGCGTACTGCCCAGAATCTTTATCGCAAAGCCAAAAACCAGCAAATCGAAACCCGCCAGCTAACCGAGCGAGTGGAACGACGCGAAGCAGAAGCGCTTTGGTGCTTGGAACGACTGGAGGAACTAGAAAAGCTTCCCGCCGACCTGCGCGCTTTGCGTGCCTGGCGCAAACAGCACCAGCTAGAACCCGAAACCAAAGCCAAAGCTGCCCAAGAGCTACCTTTCAAAGTATTTGAAGACGGTGGCTTTACCATTCTTGTAGGCCGTAATGCCCAGAACAACGACTTGCTTACCCAACGCTACGCGCACAAAGACGACTTGTGGCTGCATGCCAAGGACGTAAGTGGCTCCCACGTGGTTATTCGGCACCGCGCGGGCCAGCCTGTACCAGAACCCGTGGTCGAACATGCCGCGCAATTAGCTGCCTGGTATTCGCGCCGCCAACATGATTCGCTTTGCCCAGTCACGGTTACGCCCAAGAAGTTTGTGCGCAAACCCAAAGGAGCATTGCCAGGCCAAGTGCTAGTGGAGCGCGAAAAGGTGGTGCTGGTAGTGCCTGCTAATCCGTTTGAGCGAAATGGGGTCTTATAAAAAGGAGAAGCTACTACGCTTTCAAAAACAAAAAGCCCGTTTCAGCTACCTGAAACGGGCTTTTACTTGGAGTGCGCGCGGGGAGATTCGAACTCCCACACCCGAAGGCACCACCCCCTCAAGATGGCGTGTCTACCAGTTTCACCACGTGCGCAGATGACGGCAAGCACTCCTTTACTCGTCGAAAACCGAAGCTTTCGGCCCTGCTGAGGCAACAGAGCGAGGACAAAAGTAGCTAGCCAAGGCGCTTGGTCCAAATCCGGCCGAGTATTTTTTGCTCATCGGGGCGCGTTCCGCCCAGCAGCAGCGAGGTTGCAGCCTCATTGTCAGCCGGAAAAGTGATTTCTACCCCGTCCAAATAATTTGAGTCGGCAATGATTTTTAGCGCATTATTCATGCATCCTAAGGGATGCTAGTCTGCTAAAGTTGACCCGATGACGTGTGCGGTAGGGAACGAGTACAAAAAAGGCCCTGGTCCGAAGATCAGAGCCTTTCCGTAAGACAGTGAATCGGGTGGCTTACTCGGCCCGAACCAGTGGCGTGTCCACTACGTGTTCGGAAACGAACCATACTTGTAGCTCGTTGGTACGCATCACGTCGCTGACTACCACATCATTGGTACCATCGTCGCCCGCGTCAGCGGCAGTTTTGGCGTACTCATGGCAGTTTTTGAGGATGATCTGGTGGGCCTCCAATAGCCGTGATACTTGCACGGGGGCCTCCTCCCGGTCGCGGGGCGGGCGGGGAATGCTGGTGAGCTCGGCTACGTCGTGGGCCATGGCCACGGCCACACCACCCAGGATCTGGATGCGCTCGGCAATGATATCGACTAGGCCACTTTGCTCTTCATAGTGCTTGTCATAGAGCAAGTGCAATTGGTAGAAAGTAGGGCCTACTACCTGCCAATGGTGTTTTTTGTACAGGTCACGTAGTGTAATCGTGTCAGCCAGCAACTGGTTGAGGTTGGTTACACTTTGCTGACGAGTGTCGGTATCGAGCCCAATGGGTAGGCGCTGCGACACAGTGCCAAATTTCTGCAAAGCAGCAGGCGCGTCGAACTGCTGATTCATCACCGGCTGCAGTATGGGCGTTGCACGACCATTAGACGATGCCTGCTCAGTAGAGGAAGCCGCTTTTTTGGTGGCAGCAGAAGTTTTAGTGGCGGGAGCTTTGGCCATGGTACTTGGAAGAAGAAAAGAATATAGTCAGAAGAATAAGCTGTTGGTTGGTTTACTCAACCGCACAGCCGATGGTTATTACGCACAAACAAGCTTCAGGTTAGTGCACAGACTATATTTACTTCCTTATGCCACACCCCCATTCGCACCCGCACCCCGAACAACACCTAGCTAGTTCGGCCATGCTGCAGGACATAGTTATTGGCCTCTCCGATGGGCTTACGGTGCCTTTTGCTTTGGCCGCAGGCCTGAGCGGAGCCGTCGATTCCTCGGAGTTGGTAATAACGGCAGGCCTGGCCGAAATTGTAGCGGGCTCGATTGCCATGGGGCTTGGCGGCTACCTGGCAGGCCGTACCGAGGTAGAACATTACCAGGCCGAATTGGCCCGCGAGTACCAGGAGGTGCGCGAAGTGCCGCATGTAGAACGGGCCGAGGTAGAAGATCTGCTAGCTGAAATCGGCCTCTCAGAAACGACCCGCAAGCTGGCTGTAGCCGAACTAACCGCCGACCCCAACCAGTGGGTACGGTTTATGATGAAGTACGAACTCGGCTTGGAGCAACCCGACCCCAAGCAAGCACCCAAAAGCGCGGCCACTATTAGCCTGGCGTACGCAGCAGGCGGATTGATTCCGCTGAGTGCCTATTTTTTCACTGCCACTCCCAACCAAGGGCTTTTGTGGTCGGCCGTTATCACGCTGCTCTGTTTATTATTATTCGGCTACTTGAAAAGCCGCCTAATAGGTCAGCCACCACTTGGCGGAGCTTTCAAGATGGCGGGCATTGGAGCCCTGGCAGCAGTAGCAGCGTTTGGGGTCGCCAAATTAATTTCCTCATAAACTGGGTAAGACTACCCCGGCTTTCTTGTTACTTCAAGGATTGAAGACGCTGCCGCCATTGTGTTTCAAAACCCGGTTAGTTCATTTGAAAGCGGTAGAATTGCTGGCGTTCTTCTCTACTGACGACGTTCTTCGGCGAAACGAATTCGTATAATTTCTCCTAGCCTCACGCCTGAGCATATGCCTTTCCCATTCTTCGGCGACGATAAGTCAACTATTGCAACTCTTTTGAGCACCTTACCCCAAACTGGCCGCCTAGCCTGGATAGGCTTACGGCCCCTGCGGCGGGAAGCAGTACTTTCGGTGCCCGAAGCTACTGCCGAAACCGACCGTCATCTGCAAGGCGACCATGCCCGGCCCAAAACCGGTGGCAAACGGCAGGTTACGCTCATTCAGGGTGAGCACTTAGCTGCCGTAGCGGGCTATTTGGGCCATGATTCGCCGCTCGACCCCGCGCGCCTACGCCGCAACTTGGTGGTAAGCGGCCTAAACCTACTGGCGCTCAAAAATCGCCGGATTCAGATTGGCGATGAGGTATTGCTGGACATCACGGGCGAGTGCCATCCTTGCTCCCGAATGGAAGAAGAGCTAGGCCCTGGTGGCTACAATGCCATGCGCGGGCACGGCGGCATGACGGCCCGCATTGTGCAAGGAGGAGTGCTCCGGGTAGGTGACGAAGTGCGGGTGGTAGCTACGCAGCCAGATACAGAGTAGTCTTCTGTTGAACTTAGGAAGTTACATCCTCATGAAGAGGTCTGTTTACCACAACAAAAATCAGGTACCCAGAGTAGTTTTCAACGGATTAGTTCCGGGCGCCTTTCCGAAACTAGCTAGCTAATCCTGCTGCGAGGGGAGCCGCTCGGGGGCGGCGCCAGTGGACTTGCGTGCAATCCGGTAGGCAAGGGCTACCACGATGTTGCGTTTGGCAGAGGTGCTTTGTGGAACAAACTGACCTTGCCCAAAAGTAGGCGCACTATAGTTGGCTTGGTTCACCCAGCCCATTTGCAGCGTCAGGTGGCTGTTGACCTGATAGCCCGCCCCGAGGTAGATGCGGTTGCGCTCTAGCACCGGACCTTTGGGGTTAAGAAAAATTTCGTCGTAAGCGGAAATGAATACGGTGCCCGGCCCGATGGCTTTGCGGTTGAGCGGGTAAAACGCATTGAGCCGGTAGCGTAGGCGTTGGCGGAAGGAGGTGCTATCGTCGCGGAAGCGGAACCAGCGTTGCTCCACCCGGTACCGATGCTCTATTCTTAAGCGGCTGGTATACTGCGTTAATACGACTTGCTGCCAGAGGCGCCTCTCTACGTTCAGCGGACCCGCGGGACGGTCTTGGTAGTCGGAGGTAGCGTAGCGGCCACCGCCCAACAGCACCGTGAAGTTCTTGTCGAGGTCGAAGCTAACGCCGGCTTTTAACTCATTATAAAAGTATTGCCGGAATAGGGCGTTGGAGCGCGCCTGCGCTTCGGCAAAACCTCCCCACCGATGATCGGCGTTGCCCGGCAGTTGCAACGTCCCGATCAACCAAGTGCCCCAAGGCGGCGTGGAGTTAGGTGGCGACTGCGCCAAAAGCGAGGAATTGTTGATAATTAGTAATGCAGCAGTGAAACTCGCAACCAGGAAAGCTTTATTCATTGGTAAAATCAGCCGATTCGGGCAAAAACAAGACACTGGCTCAGTATCTATCAGGTTCCAAAGTTCTGGAACTTACGCTTTACGATTGATGAGGGCTAGTTGATGTAGTCATTGCAGCTATATCTGCCAGGCACCTTGATACCTGGTTGCGGTGCCGCTCCGAAGCACAGAACCCCTGCATGTATAGGGTTGCCGCTCGATTTACCTCCAGACCACAAAACGGCCTCAACCAATGGCTGAGGCCGTTTTGTGTTAGGCGCCACCTTCCATTCGCACGATGCGCGGGGTGAAAGAACCAAGCACATCCACCAGCTCGGTTTGGCTGGCCATGACGGCTCGAATATCCTTGTAGGCTTGCGGTGCTTCGTCGAGGCCACCCCCGATCAGCTCGATATTGTGCTGCTGGAGGTAGCGTTTCACCTCGGCTTCGCCTAGCTCCAGCTTAGCCCGGGTGCGCGACATGGCCCGGCCGGCGCCATGCGAAGCCGAAGCCAACGAGGCCGCGTTGCCCCGGCCACGCACGATGAAGCCAAGAGCCGTCATCGAGCCAGGAATGATGCCGAGCACACCTTGGCCGGCGGGCGTCGCGCCCTTACGGTGTACAATTACCTCTCGGCCATCTGCGAGTTGCTCTTTCCAGGCGAAGTTATGGTGGTTTTCCACTTTGGCTAGGGGCCGCTCACCGAGGGCTTTGGCCAGGCGCTGGTGAATCTGGTGGTGGCAGGCCGAAGCGAAGTCACCAGCCAAGTTCATAGCTGCCCAGTACTCCTGCCCGGCCTCGCTCTCGAGCGAAAGCCAAGCGAGGTGCTGCGCCTCCGCGGGCAGCTGGCATACGTCTTTGGCAAGTTTGGTGTAGTGATTCGCGACGCTGGCGCCCAAGCCCCGGGAGCCGGAGTGCGAAAGCAGCCCCAGGTACTCCCCCACCGGCACGTCCAGCTCGTTGTCGGGGTCAGTGATGTCGACGATGCCCCACTCCACGAAGTGGTTGCCGCCGCCCGACGTGCCAATTTGCTCGGCCGCGGTGGCTTGCTTGTTGCGCAGGAAGCCGATGTCCTGAAACTCGGCGCGGTCCAGCACGGCATGGCCGAGCTTCTGGCCCCGCTGGAAGCCCTGCTTGTTGCCGAACCGGGTGTTGTCGAGGAGCAACTTGCGTAGCTCCTGCACCCGCTGCTCCAGGTGCTTAGGCGGCAAGGCAAACACCGACAGCGCCATCCGGCATCCAATGTCGACGCCCACGGCGTAGGGAATGACGGCGTTATTTGTAGCCAGCACGCCCCCGATAGGCAAGCCGTAGCCGTGGTGAGCATCGGGCATGAGGGCGCCGGCAACGGTTACGGGCAGTTTCATGGCCGTTTCCATCTGGTGAATAGCCCCGTGCTCGATGTACTCGGCCCCGAACACGGCGTATTCCTTGCGCTCGGCCAGGGCAATATGGCGGCTCGGTGGCGGCAGCAACGCGGCGGCGGTATGGCTCCAGTCGAGGTCGGTGAGGAAATCGTTGGGCGTAGCCAGTAGGCGCTGTAACAGGGCCAGTTGGTCGGTTTGAGAGAGTTTTTTGAGGTGCTTGCGCTGCAATTGCGCTAGCGCCAGCCCGATGGCCCGACCTTCCGGGAAGCCAAGCTGCCGTAGGTCGTTGCCGCGTAAAAGATTGCCCATGAGAATGAGGATTGATTGTTAAGTAAATGAATTAGTGGAGGGTGCAGCGCGAAGCTTTGCTTGGCGTATCGTTGCACGCTTGGCGGTGGTGTAGTCTGGAAGCCAGCAACGATACGCCAAGCAAAGCTTCGTGCTACCCCCTTGTGTCACTGACGTTTGACAAAGCTTCTTCTAAACCCCGCAGCAACAGACGGCCGCGCAACGGGCCCACCGGCCCGACGTGACTGGTTCGGAGTAGCGCGCACCTACGGCATCCGCAGAAGAGAAGCAGGAGTCGGGAAGGGTAAAAAACGGCTAGCCGTTTGCGTATCGGACGAAGTAAGGCTAGCCTACGGCACCTTCCCTTTCTTTTGTAACCGGAACCTGACAGGGCAACAAACCGCGAAGCCTTTTGCTATCTATGTGCTCTAACCAACTGAGCTACTGCACTTGCGGCAGGTGGGGCTCGAACCCACGACCTCATAATTCTGAACGAAGTACGGCTTCGCTACGACACCTGCCAGGTAAAACGATGCACGGGGCAACCAGCGCCAAGCCTCCAAAACCTGCTCTGCCACTTGAGCTACAGCGCCACCAGGCGGCGGCACCAGCAGGACTCGAACCTGCAACCTGGGCGTTAAAAGCGCGAAGTATGGCCCAGTTACGGCACCCGTACAAGGGCAATAAGTATTGGGGTAAAATGTGGCAGCCGTTTTTATAGCGCGTCTACCAATTTCGCCACTCACAGCTTTGCCGGCCATGAGGCAGGACTCGAACCTGCACATCCATACGAAACTACACCGAAGTATCGGCTACCTACGACACCCAATACCGTTACTGATTTCCTGTGGCTTCCCGATGATTTCTAGATGGGCAACAGGCGCTAGCCAACTGGTCTTGCCCTACCAATTCCCGGCGCAATACTTTGCAGTATCACTTCGGGAGTCGAACCCGCGACAAGACCTATTTGGTGGCGAAGTAAGGCTAGCTTACGGCACCCAGCAGGAAACCAGAGGAAACCAACAAGAAAGGTCTGCTGGGGTAAAAGGTGAAAAGCGTTGGCCCTAAGCCATTCTGCTCTACCTGCCTGAGCTACAGCCCGGTCTTAAACCAATGTCGGGCTGATACGATTCGAACGTACGACCCGAAGTAATGCTTTTCTACGACACCCAGCAGGGTGATTTCTCAGCTGAACCCACCAACTTCAGGGCAACAGGCGACCGGCGTAATGTCCACAACCGAAATTGTGGAGTGGGACTCGAACCCGGCAGACTGCCCGAAGAGAATCTGCTTCACCAGCGAAGTAACGCCCGCCTACGGCACCTGAAGTGGTGGCTCAGCTGGTTTGGAACGGCGAGCCGAAGCTAAACTACTCCGGCTACCTACCGTTCCGGCTGGCGGCTGCCGCGATGTGGTCAGCCGCCTTCCCAATTATAATAACGCAAGAATTATCATGACTATTACATGTTTCGTGAAGAAAATTTTTCAATCAGCAACTGTGGAGGTCATTTATTGGCTGTTTTTAGGGGTTTGATTTACACTCCGCTATACTCTTGCTTCTCAATGGAGTAGCCCTCTATACCTGCACTTAGTTAGGTTGTTTTCCAAAGTCAGAACATTTCGTGCTGCGTTTTGGGCAATGGTTCATGGCGTAGCTGTAACAAGGTGGTACGGGCAGTAACCCGGGAGTGGCGGCAGCTTTCACTAGTTCGAATGCCACTCCCGGGGCCGCATATTGTTAGAAATCAATCGACTGGATTTCAGTGAGGGCGGAGCCACCGTTTTCGAGGGCTTCCAACACACTGAATACTTTGTCGGACCAGCCGGCTATCAGGACCACTCCGTTTTCGGCGCGAACGCCGAGGGGAGCGGTGCCGTGGCCGGCGAGGTCGAAGAGGTACAGCCGGGCCTGGGGCGCGACGGCGCGACGGTATTCCGCCCATTCCTGCGCTAAAGAAGAGCCGTCGCCGTTGCTGTTCCAGAGCTGCACGTCGGTGAACAGCATCACCTTATCCACCACTTCCTGGCGCTGGCGCAAGTCGCGCACCACCAGGTAGCCGTTGGTACTGTAGCCAACCTCGCCTTCGCGGCGGTAGAACTCGTCGACGTTGCGAAGCACCGACCCGCGAGGCAGGCTAATGCGCTTCCACTTGTCGCCGAACATACCGGCCGTGACGTGCTGGCAGCGGCTTTGCAGCAACATGCCCAGCACCAAGCTTACATCGTAGAGCAATACTTTGCTGCGCGGCGAGATAGGCGTTTGCATCGAGCTAGACACGTCGCAGGCGACTACCACGCGGGTTGCGGGGCCGAAACCGCGCAGGTTGGCGGCGCTGTGCGTAATAGCATCTTCCAGCGCCGTAAGCACCGCCGATACGTGGCCGTTTTGCAAGGTTTTCACCTCGCGGTACGCAGCCAAGTAGCGGAAAGGCATCTGCTTGCTACGCGCTACCGCTGCCCGGTCGGAGAGCGTGGCGCACACTTCCACCACGGCCTCCGCCGACACGTCGGCTTCGAGGATGTTGCGCAGGTTGCGCAGCAAGGCCATGTAGCCAAGTTTGCCGCTGGCAATCAGGGCTTCCCACTTCTGGCGAAAAGCCGCCGTACGCTCCGCAGGTGTAGCGTAGGTGCCCTGCCCGAGTGCCGACAATTCGGTTTCCCAAGTGAAGGGCGTGGGCAAGGTACCCGCTACTAACTGGTTGAAGAGCACTTGCTGCGCCTCGTTGCGGGGCGTGGGGTGCACCAAGAACAAGGCGTCGCGCAGCCGTACGGCCCCGGCCCGGTCGTACTTGGCCAACTGGTAGCCGTCGAAACGGTTGAAGCTGGTGGCCAAGCCTTTTTGTACTTGCTTGGAGAGGCGGTTGAGGGTTTTCACCCCTGTCCGTTGGTTGGCCCGGGCATAGTACGCCAGCAACTCCGTGATTTCGTCGGGGCGCTGCACGATGCGGGCCACCAAGCAACTCACGAGGTTGTCGCCGCGGTGCAGGCGAGCCAGCTCCACGGCCAGTACCAAGGGCACCGAGCGCAAGTACATCTGCTCGCGGGCGTACACCGCCAGCTGCGCCACAAACGTGGGGTCGTTACGGGCCACTAACTCGCGCAAGCGGGTTAGCCGCGTGTCGACTTTCTCATAGAACTGGTCGCTGAGAGCAGCTGTGGCAACGGCGGCGTACAGCTCCAATTGTGGCGTGAGCGTGAAAGCGGCGGCACCTTCGTGGTTTACAGCGTTAGGTTGTGCTTTGCGAAAAGTAAAATTGAAACGCATGGTGCTTTTATTTAATAGTGGTGATTAAGTAGTAACCGGCTTTTCTTTTATATATCCCACCCGAATTCGCATTGGATCTATTTATTAAATATTCTATCAATATTAATTGAGCATACTTCTCCCGTGACAGATAAATTAATTTCATCTGAATAAATAGCATGAAAAAAGCCCGACTTCTAGGAGAAGCCGGGCTTTTTCACGGATACGTTACGAGGAATTTACCTACGCGAATCGTTCAACGAAAAATCCCGGCCATACCAGTTCCACGCGCGGCTACTATGCCGTTTGCTAAGTGGTTGATATAGGAAGCTATCTGATGGCAGATGCATGGCTGAAGGAATGTAAAGGGCTGAAAACAAACCACCCGAACCTTATGGGTTCGGGTGGCGGAAGTATCAGAATAAATCTGCTACTACTTAGCTATACCGAACCGCACATGAAACCATTGGCTTCCTGTCGTCTTGCTTACTGATATAATTAAAGTGGCGTAGCATGGGTTGTTGTGTTTAGTGTGACAAATATGGGAGGAGTTTTTGTATTCACCAAAATACATTTCAAAATATTTTAATTTATTTTTTATTTAGAATGATTTGAAAGCAATAAATACTAACAATGACATACACTATTTCCCAAGCAGAGCTTTGAATAGTAGGAAGTAAAAACACCTTGTATAATCAAGTTATCCATTTCTTGATTTCTTGGAATCAACTAGTACGCATCATTTGAAAATTCGCGTACTGAATTTGCTGTACTTGAGTACTTGAGTTAAGGTTAGCGAACTAAACAATTATAGCCGTTTCGAGAACGGTGTAGAGACGCGACACTTCGCGTCTTGGCGTTGAACGAGTTCGGCAGATGGCCCGGACGCGGAAACGCGAAGTGTTGCGTCTCTACAGCCCGCGTAGACCAGCCATGAAACCGCTATAGTTTTCTTATCTCAGTTGAGGGTCAAGGAGTAGTTTGGCAATGGCAGCGCGCGCGATGCTTCGACAAGCATAGTAGGACGGGCTTATAGGTCATTCCAAAGGGGCGCAACTACTCCAAGTCCTCACCTGAGGAAAATTAGTTTCCCAACTCTTCGAGCTTAGCTATAGAAAGAACAAATAGGCTGCGTTGGTACATGCGGTGCTTTGGTTCTGCTTCCGCTCGACGTTGCTTGTTTTGCGTACTCTGTTGTGTATTCCTCCTAGCTGCTTGCATGCCCCGCCTTGCCACTTCCGAACGTTATAGCATCAGTTTGCCGAACGGCCACCGTTTTCCCATTGCCAAGTACGAACTGATTCGGGAACAACTGTTGTGGCAGGGCATTGCGCCAGCGGAGGACTTCTATGACCCGGGCTTGTGCCCGGAGGAAGACATTTTGCGCGTGCACTCGGTGGAGTATTGGCATCGGGTGCGCGACCTGCGCCTCTCCCCTACCGAAGTGCGCCGGCTTGGCTTGCCGCAAAGCCCGGAATTGGTGCGCCGTTCCTTGAGCAGCGTGGCCGGCACGGTACAATCGGCGCGGTGGGCACTGCGCGACGGAATTGGGATGAGTTTGGCGGGTGGCACGCACCACGCATTTCGGGACCGGGGCGAAGGTTTTTGCGTGCTTAATGATATTGCCGTGGCCGCGATGCATTTGCTACACCATGAGTTGGCTAAGCAAATTTTGGTGGTGGACCTCGATGTGCACCAAGGCGACGGCACGGCCAGTATTTTTCGGGAGGAGCCGCGCGTGTTTACTTTCTCGATGCACGCCGGCGCCAACTATCCATTGCGCAAAGAACAATCCGACCGGGATGTGGCGTTGGACTTGGGCACCGAGGATGCCACGTATCTGGAAATTCTGCGCGCGAATCTGCCAGCCTTGCTCGACCAGGTGCAGCCCGATTTCATCTTCTTTCAGGCGGGCGTTGATGTGCTGGCTACCGACAAGCTCGGTAAACTGGCTCTCACGCCCGAAGGCTGCCGCCAGCGTGATGAATACGTGCTGCGGCTGTGCCAGGAACACCAATTACCGGTAGCAGTCAGCATGGGCGGCGGCTACTCCGAGCGACTCTCTGATATTGTAGACGCGCACTGCAACACGTTTCGGGTGGCGTATGAGGTATTTGGGTGAACCTAGCGGGGCTTCCCTCCTGTTCGATGACGCGCACCCTACCTTTGCCTCATGAATCTGCACAACCCCGCCACTGATTTACCCGCTGCTAACTCCTTACCAACGCTGACTTCGGGCGAAGCAGTGGGCACGCCGGCACAGCAGGCCTTTCGGGAGGCGGTACAGCAGGTGGAAGGCTTGCGCCAGCGATTGCGCGACTTAGAGGTGGAGCAGGCCGAAGCCCGGCGGCGCTATTGGCAGCAAGTAGGGCCCGGCGCCCGGGCGGTAGTGGAAGCACGGCGCGCCTTGTTTGCTCCGTTCGAAGAAGCTTTGCTTCTGCCCTACTTCAGCCGCGTCGAGGAGCGCCAAATCACAGAATTTATTCTTGGCAACGCGCGCTCCTTGCACAATCGGTTCGGAGAAGAAACCGCCGATATCGTACTGAAGTATGCTCCCAACCGCCGCGCCGCGGCCGAAGCGGAGGCAGCGCTTGCCGAGGAAAAGGCCCCCGACTTCTCTCCCAATCCAGATTCCGACCTGCCGCCACACGAGCAGGCCGCTGCGCATGCCCGCGCCCAGCGCAAAACGAAAGCGCAGAAAGCTCAAGAGGCTGCCGAAAAAACTGCGCGTGAAGAGCAGCAGCGCCTGCTTTCCAACACCAAAACCCTGTATCGGCAACTGGCCCGCACGCATCACCCCGACTTGGAGCGCGACCCAGCCACTCAAGCCCACAAGACGGTCCTGATGCAGCGCATCACCGAGGCCTACGAAGTGAACGACCTCTACACGCTGCTCCAACTCCTGTCGGAATCGGGGCCAGCCGCCAGCGCCGACGACGACGTGCTTGCCCGCTACACGCAGGCGCTGCACCAGCAGCAATTAGAACTCAAGCAACAACTCAACGAGTTGAAATACGGCGACAACGGCTTTAGTGGCAGCAGCGGCAAAAAGCGCGAAATGGAACTACGCCAACTCAAGCGCCACCTACGCGCCGAAGCGGACTACCTGGCGCATATCTTCCGGCTAATTCAGGAGCCCGAAGGCTTGCGAGAGGTACTGCGCGAACTATCCGCTAGCGGCCACGAAACGGTATAAAGCACTTTTACTCCAGCCAGTAAAGCTTCAAGTTAGAAACTCCACTACTTGCTCTAGCACGGCCGGGTCGCGCATGATACGGTTGTGGCCCAAGCCGGTAGTGGGCCGAAAATCCAGCGCCGGCCAGTTGGCGGCAATGGCTTCGCCGTCGGAAAAGGGCACGTTCAGGTCGTGGCGGTCGTGGAGAAGCATGGCTTGCTGCACGGGCAGGTGGCGGCCGGCTTCAATTAAGCTGAAGCTTTCGGCGTTGCGGTTGAATCGCTGCTGAATGAAGCTGCCCATACGATCTACCACGCTGTGGGGAAGGCAAAGCAAGTCGGCAAACCGCTCGGCTACGTTGCGGGTGCTGCTTGGGGCGCTCATCAGCACCAGACGCGGCAGCTTGCTCCCATCAAGCTGCTTGAAGTGCACCGGCACCCCAACCGTACAAGCCGCGCCGAAAGAATGCGCCACCACGCCATACACTGGCCCAATAGCATCGGCTACCACCTGCACCGCCCCAGCAAAGCTCACTAGTGTAGCTTGCCGCCCATCGGAGGCACCGTGGGCGGGGGCATCAAGAGCCACTACCCGGTAGCCCGCCGCCACAAGGCCCGTCGCCATATGGCCCCAAAAGCTGGCTCGATGCTCCCAACCGTGCACCAGCAGCACCGTACGCGCCCCGGTGGGGTTCCACTCGTAGTAAACCACGCGCCCACTACTGGCTTGCACTGAATGCGGCTGCGCCCCGGCCAGTGCCGCCGCTTCCCACGCCTTCACGGGTAGCCGACGCGGCGTGGTAAACAAGCGCCACACCGAGCGAAACGCCCATTCCCCCGACACGGCCGCTTGCAGCCGCAACTTTAGGCGTAAGAATTTCAGGCCGGGCGGCACCGATGGATATTGTACTTTCGCGGGGCGGACTGGAGCGGGCTCCAACAAAGTTTCCAATGGATAGAGGTCGGAGGCGGGCGAAAAGACGTTAACCATAACGAACACAGCTAGCGGGTTGAGAAATGATTTACTCCGGCAGCAGTTCTAGGCGCAACTGCTCGAAAACCAAGTAGAATTGACGCTCATCATGGACGCGGGCCATTTGAAGCGCACCAGCTAGCGTGGTCAGTACCTGGGCGGCTTTAGCTGCTGGCGGACCTTTGAACACTATGGTGCCGGCAGCGCGCCCTGCTTCTAGCACCCCGGCCAGAAACTCGGTTAGCTCCCGGGTTAAGAGGCGTAGTTCCTGCTGCATAGCTTCCGGGAGGGTCCGAAACTCGGCGGCCAATGAGCCGAACAGACATACTCGCTGCTCACTTTGCAAATGTCCGAGATACACTTCAAAAAGAGCCTCTAACTGCTCATGGGCCGGTAGTTCAGTGAGCCGGGGCAAGCCGCGCCACTTGTTTAGCCGTCTGCGCTGCCGCTGGATAATGGCCGTTCCCAAGTCTTCCTTGGATGGGAAATGATAATGAATAGCGGCAGGCTTCACCCCCAGTTCCTTGGCAATGTGCTGGTAACTAAACGCATTGAATCCGCGGCCAAGCAGCAGCTCTAATGCCAGATTGAGGATGCGGGTTCGGGTATCGGGTGCGAGTACTTCCGGCTGATTCGACATAACGCTCAAACGTACTTACTTAGTAGTAAGTAAGCAAATAGTATCAGAATTTTATACTTCGTTAACTACTTGAAAGCCTGCTCGTTCTTACCTACTGCCCCGGTTTGGGGCTACCGAAGAACATACTTTGTGGCTTACTACAGCAGGAAGTTGCTTGAACTCAAGCACGAAAAAACCGCCAGTTAGCACGTTGGTGCTGGCTGGCGGTTTGAAAGTTCCGCTGAAAATAAGTGTAGCATTCTTATCTGAAGCTATAATTTAGGAGGACAGAGGGCATCATCTACAAAGTACAATCTACTAGAAGTAGCACAGTTGCGGTGTGTCCTATCTGCTTGCCTTCTGCGAGGACAGCTCTGCCTGGCAAGGCTTGCTTCTGAACCTTGGAGCTTTATTCGAGTAATGATGTCACTTGAATGCACTCTCGCTCGTTTTTTAGTACTCTTGTTGTTTAGAACGCCCCTTGCCTTATTACCGCTACCTAGCTGCTTTGCGAACGGCCTTTCTCTTTCTCCTGCTTTTGCTGGCTTCTGCCCTAGCCTTTAGCCAAACCAAATACCGGCAAGTAGTAGCCCGCCGCGGCGACGGCACCCAAACTTTGTTACGCCGTTATGGCCTGGCTCCGGCCACTTATCTACGCTCGTTTCTAGCGCTGAACCGAGGTGCGCTCGGCAAAAACCAAAGCCTGGTTGCGGGCCGCAAGTACCGCCTCCCTCCTGTCGTGCGCCGCACGGCAAGCAACACGCGCCCCCTTCAGCCGCGGACTGCTGCCCGTGCTGCCACGGTAGTACCGAAAACGGTGGTGTTGCCACTGACCAGCTTTTTCGGCAAAGCCTACGACCAAACCAGACCCTCCGACGGACTTTTGCGCGGCGCGGTGTTCTACCTTTCATCCGGCCACGGCGGCCCCGACCCGGGTGCTATCGGCAAGTATGGCAGCTACTCGCTAGCCGAAGATGAGTATGCCTATGATGTGACGCTACGGCTGGCGCGGGTGCTTTACATGCACGGCGCGCTGGTCTACCTTATCATCCGCGACCCCAACGACGGTATCCGCGACCAGCCGGTGTTGCTCCCCGACTACGATGAAATTACGTATCCGAGCCTGACCATCCCGCGCAGCCAACTGGCCCGTTTGCGCCAACGCATCAATGCGGTGAATGCCATCTACCCCCGACACAAAGGGGCCTATCAGCGCTTCCTTGGTTTGCACGTGGACAGCCGCAGCGAAGGCAAGAACATTGACGTGTTCTTCTACCACAACTCCAACAGCGCGGTAGGCAAACGGCTGGCGCAAAACATTCACCGCACCTTCACCTCGCGTTATAAGCGCGCCCAACCCAATCGTCCTTATTCCGGCACGGTATCGGCCCGTAACTCTTTGTACGTGGTGCGCAACAGCCACGCCCCGGCCGTGTTCATGGAGCTCGGCAACATCCGCAACAACAAAGACCAGCGCCGCTTCCTCATCCCCGACAATCGCCAGGCCTTGGCCAACTGGATGTACGAAGGCATTCTGGCCGACTACCGGAGCCGCTAAGCTTGGTGTAGCGCGAAGCCTGCGCTTCGCGTATCGTTGTATGATGCCGGCCGTTGCAACAGCGCCCATCGTTCCTCGACACGCGAAGCGCAGGCTTCGCGCTACAGCTTAACCAAGCTTTCTGAGTTCATGCAGTAGCGCAGGCCGCTCGGCTCCGGTCCGTCCGGGAATACGTGGCCGAGGTGACCGTCGCAGACGTTGCAAAGAGCTTCTACGCGCTGCATATTGAAGCTCTCATCGAAGGCGTACTTGATGGCATTCTTAGTTATCGGCTGCGTGAAACTGGGCCAGCCCGATATGGCATGGTACTTCTCTTCGGAGTTGAATAACAGGCTACTACAGCCACGGCAAACATACACGCCGGGCT